>CBFIFQ010000033.1:24911-25152 GCA_965661905.1 Opitutales bacterium | reverse complement strand
TTCAATAAATCATATTCCCCCTGGTTAATGAAGTGTCTCTCGAAAAAAAATACGATATCTTCTGAAAAATTAGTCAGAATCATTTATCTCTATTTTCTATCGATAGCAATTTTTGCAGTGGTATTATCATATTTATTTAATGAAATCTTACCTTTTTGGGTTGGAGAGCAATTTCATCAAGCAATCAAACTGTGTGTTTATATTATTTTTGGGAATGTGTTTACTGGGATGTACTATATGG
>CBFIFQ010000033.1:0-24901 GCA_965661905.1 Opitutales bacterium | reverse complement strand
CTATATGGTAGCCAACTTTGTTTTTTTTAAAAAAAGAACAGAGTTACTCTCCATTTCGACCAGTATTATATCGGTTTTCACCGTTGTAATAGGATGGAATCTTATTGCGGTGTATGGCATTGTTGGGGCTGGTATAGCCTTTGTGCTGGGGCAATTCTTGATATTTATTTCAACATGGATTTTGGCACAATACTGCTACCCGATGCCATGGTTGAAAACTCTTAAAGTATTACATTTTAAATGAGTTTGAATAAGAGATTAGTCTACAGCATATGCTTGTTTTTAAAACAACACCTTTCTTACTAGCTGTAAGAGGCTATACAACTTAAATCCAGATATAATTATCAATTAGGATCATTTGGATTTTTAAGAAATTACTTTAAAAATTTGGAACGCAAAGCTTGGTCTTATTACTTAATTCTTAGCCCTTCATTTCTTACCAAAGCGTAAAGCAAAAAACAAAATACGGTGCCTATTTTCTTATGATAATTGGATTGGCATAGGTCACCTCCAACAGTTGAAGACTGCAAATGAGTAATAACTTAGGATTTGATGAGGCTTTTCGTAATTTTCGTAATCTAGAACACCGTTTCGATTTATTTGCTCAAAAGATTCAAGGAGTCCATGTTTGGGATCATCTGCGATTTAAGATATGGAATGAGATCCTCAATGAAACAGGGTTAATGGAAAATGCTCCCCGCAGACATTATGCATTTGTTGGTTTTATCAGCAGAATAACTGAGTTCATTAACTTAATATGGAATTCTATTTTCATGAATCCTTTTACTTTTGGTGAGCGGGAGTTTTTGTTCATCGGTGCTGGATTAAGCCGTAAGAAAAAATTGAGAAATGGTCGATTGGAAGATATATGGTGTGATCCTTTAGTTGACCATATTGGCCGAGACCGGAGTGTTTTGCTTGAGGAACCTTTTCTGGGTAGGCATGGACTTTTTAATCATACAGAACATATTGCCACGACTTCTTGGATTAAATTGTCATATGGATGTGCATATTTTTTTAAAAGGTTCTCATCTCAGGGTCTAACACTTGAGGAGTCGAGTTTTCTGGAAGAAGTCGATAGTTTCATTTCTAAAACTTTTAAAATTTCATCACTTTGCCTTAAAAAAAGAGTTTTAGATCTCTTGTACAAACACAGGGCAGTTCACCCTAAAATAATAAAACTATTCAAATCGGTGAGGCCCAAAGCCATCTTTATGGTTTGCAGTTATGCTGGCCGAGAAATCTATATTGAAGCAGCTCAAGCACTATCAATTCCAGTCATTGAACTGCAACATGGCTCAATTACTCCCTACCATGTTGGCTATTCATATGATCGTGGAAGTTTCAAATGCCTTTCGCCTGATTATTTTTTAAGTTTTGGGCGTTTTTGGGAAGAAACAGTCAAGTTGCCCGTCAAAAATCAAAATGTCATGACAATGGGTTTTCCTTACCTTGACCGAGAGTTCGCAATGACAAAGAAAACTAAAAAAAAGCAAATAGTGTTTATTTCTCAATGGACTATCGGAAAAAAGCTATCGCAGTTCGCTGTAAAGCTTAATCAAAACCTACCCTCGGGTTGGAACCTAATCTTTAAACTGCATCCAAGGGAAGCCAAAGATTGGAAGAAGCATTACAGCGAGTTGGCTGTTTCTAACATAAATGTTCTTTCAGGCGATTCATGTTCACTTTATGAATTACTGGGAGAGTCTGCCATACAAATTGGAGTTTACAGCACAGCTCTTTATGAAGGCTTAGCGTTGGGGTGCCGAACTTATCTGGTAGAGCTGAGTGGATACAGATACATGGAGCCACTAGTTGAAAAAGGGCTTTGTGAACTTGTTAAAGATCCAAGTGAAATCTCTTTTCAGGTTGGATCAGGCGATACATCCGTTAATAAAGACTATTTTTTTGCAGACAATTGGCAGCTCAATCTGAATAAGGCACTAAAACAATGGTTGAAATAAAAAAGGGATCAAACTTCGAAATTTATTGAATAAAGTTCGCCCTAAATATACTAGAGCCAATTCCCCAAAGACATAGGATTTGGCTAAAGTTTAGAGTATGTCAGGTTTGTTAAAAAAATGCCTAGAGGTAAAGGATGACTTTATCTTCCTTTTGTAGATATCATCCGCGAATCTTCAGACTAGTTGTGGATAAACTAACCCTTAAATAAAAAATTTAAATTTCTTCGAAGCACTGAATTACTCTTGAATATATATCACCTTACTTCAGCTCATCCCAGGTATGACAGTAGAATATTCTACAAAATGTGCAGTTCCCTTTCCTTGTCTGGGTATAATGTTTCGCTTTTAGTTGCTGATGGTCTTGGTGATTCAAGGAATAGCAACATCGATATTATCGATGTGGGATCGAGTCATGGGCGTATATCCAGAATCATTAAGTCATCCATACAAATGCTCATTTTTTGCCTTAAGTCGAAAGGGTATATATTTCAATTACATGACCCCGAACTTATTCCTATAGGTTTGATTTTAAAAGCTTGTGGTAAAACTGTAATTTTTGATTCTCACGAAGATTATCCAAAACAAATTTTATCTAAATGGTATTTAAACAAGAGACTTAGGTTTTTAATTTCAAAACTCTACGACATATTTGAAAAACAATGTTGTAAATATTTTGATGGAATTATTACCCCAACAGATGGTCTTTTTAAAAAATTTTCACAGGTCCATAATTCTGTCATTCAAATAAGAAATTACCCCTTATATGAATCTTTGGAGTTCGAACACCAAGTTAGGTCTAATAAACTCGTATACATAGGTGATATTACGGATGTTCGAGGTGTCCTTGAAATGGTTAAAGTACTCGAGCATTTACCTGACGATATTCGACTATGCTTGATTGGGAAATTTAGGGACCCAAAATTAGAAATAATGGCAAGAAGGATGGAAGGCTGGAGGAAGGTTGACTATTTAGGATATGTTCCTTTTGAAAAAGCAAAAAGTCATATGCGCACTGCTATTGCGGGTCTCGTCTTATTGCACCCCACCATTGCTTACAAGGAAGCACTGCCAGTAAAATTATTCGATTATATGAACATGGGTATACCCGTTGTCGCTACAAACATACCACTTTGGGAAACTATTTTAGAAGAAGACAAATGTGGCTTTACGGTCGATCCTCAAAATACACCTAAAATTGCAGAAATTATAAATTCTCTTCGAAATGACCTGAATTTGTGTAATCAAATGGGAAAGAGCGGAAACCAGGCGATTTATAAAAAGTATAATTGGGAGTCTCAACGGGTAAAACTGGTAAAACTCTATCGGGAAATATCGTCTCCATTACCCGCCTGAATGAGCATTAAGTCGATAGCTATCATTTCTTCTGAATACTTTCCATTAAAAGCTGCCGGTGCTTCCCGTATGATACCTTTAGCAGAGGGATTGATGAGTGCTGGGCAAGAGGTAAAAGTCTACAGCTCGAGATCCGTTGACAAAAATCACCCATTAGTTGTCCGGTCATTATTTCCAACCCCTAAAAATAGTTCGAAATTATGGTTTAGGTTTTTGCAGGAAGTACTTCTTGGTACAGATTTAGGCATAAGACTTTGTTTTCGCAGAAATAAAATTGATCTCTGCATCATTACTTCACCTCCTTTTTTTATGGCCTGTATTTGTGCGCTTTTTGCACGCTTTTTACGGTTACCTTACCTATTTGATGTTAGGGATAGGTATCCAGATGTACTTTTGGATCTTAAAGTTTTAAATTCAAAACAATCTATATTTAGATTTCTTAAGCTTTTGGAGTTTTCAGTATACAAAAATGCTTCAAGGGTAACTTTTGTCACAAAATCACGAGTAAGAGAATTAAGTAATAACTATAAAAAACCTAATTTGGTTCTGCTTGAAAATGGTTTCGATGAAGCAATTTTTACTGAAAAGAGATTAAAGAACAGTAAACTTAAAAGCTTCACTGTTGTATACCATGGTAGGTTGGGCCGATTCTATGATCCAAGTACGTATCTCGAGATCATGAAAAAAGTTTACAGCTTGGATCCTTCGATTCAGTTTGTTTTGATCGGAGAATTTCAAAGCTCTCTTTATGTGGAACAAATTGAAAATTTAAGGGTTTTACCGCCCATGTCTCTTGAAGAACTAAGTGAATTTTTACCAAAGTGTCATTTGGGCCTATGTGTGCTTCGAGAGTTGGAGGCCATGAAGAAGGTTTTTCCTGCGAAGGCATACGATTATATTGGGGCAGGTTTGCCGATTGTTGCAGGCCCTAATGGTGAGATGTGTGAGGCGGTGAGGTCTTTGCATTTAGGTGTTACTTTTGATCAAACCGATCCTGAAAGGATTGCTAAAAAAATTGTAGAAATAAAAACCGACGATGTTCTATGGACTAAGTTAT
Organism: Opitutales bacterium; assembly: GCA_965661905.1. Taxonomy (GTDB): domain Bacteria; phylum Verrucomicrobiota; class Verrucomicrobiia; order Opitutales; family Seribacteraceae; genus Seribacter. Next base: position 20,527 of record CBFIFQ010000033.1, on the reverse strand, counting down.
GTTTAGGAGTTAGGGATAACCGTGCAAAATTTGGTCGACGAAAAATTCTCAAAGATTTTCTTAAAAAGGAGCATCAATTGTTGGGCAATTGAAAAAGCGGGAACATTGGAATCTAGGTAAAGTCGGTAGGCTTGTTGTTTGCCAACTTTTGGCAATGGGTGCCTGTTTAGTGATCGTCCTATTTTATTCCCCAGGTAGTGAAACTCTTGTCCATGTAAATCGCGAGCGCCTTTTCCTCTATTCTGCAACCTTTGGGTTGTCTTTTTTACTTTCTGGTGAAGTGGTTGGGTTATTCGTTAATTCTAAACATAACTTGGTTTGGAAAAAATTCTTTTTATCTTTTGCCTCTGCAACCATGGGCTCTGTTGGCTTACTGATTTTGGTATGGACAATTGAGTTCGACTTCATCGGTCGGTTAGCAATTTTCAAAATGGTCACATTAACGGGGCTTTTATCTTTTATCTTTTTGATATTTTTAGAAAAATTAACCCTTGAAAACCCCTGGCGTGTTTTGCCTCTATTAGAAAAAGGTAAATTAATGAATCTCCAGAAATACAAGGGTTTATGGGATCATGAATTTCAATGGGTAACCAATGAATCCGAAGATGCGAAGGGTGACCTTTTAAAATTTACCGCCAAGGAGAAAGTGGATGTGGTACTTGTTGAGAGTAACAATTCAGAAATGAAAGTGATGACATTACTTGCATCCGGGGTAAGGGTGATGGGTTTGTTGTCATTTTGGGAAACTTTTGCTCAAAGAATTCCGCACTCAGAAGTTGATGAAAGTTGGCTCACAAAATTGGATTTAAGACAACATGACCCGCTGCTAAGAAGGGTTAAAAGATTGGTCGATGTGATCATTTCAATACTTGGTCTGCTCATAACTTTTCCTATTCTTGTTCTCTCTTGTGTGGCTATTGCTGTGGAATCCGGCTTTCCTCTTTTTTACAAGCAGCAAAGATCAGGTTATTTAGGACGGCCGTATACTTTATATAAATTGAGAACGATGCGAAATGACTCTGAGAAAAGTGGGGCAAAATGGGCAGCCCTGAAAGACGATAGAGTTACCTTTGTCGGAAGATTGCTGAGGCGTGTTAGAATTGATGAGTTACCGCAGTTTTGGAATGTGATTAAAGGAGAAATGTCTGTCGTGGGCCCAAGACCTGAACGACCTGAACTTGAAGAAAAGATTGTTTCAAAATTACCTTATTGGAAATGTCGATATTTATTGAAACCTGGGATAACTGGATGGGCTCAAATTAAATATAAATATGCATCTGATTTTACGAGCTCCGAAGAAAAATTAGCTTACGATTTATATTATGTAAAAAATGCATCTTTCTTTTTGGACCTGGAAATTATGTTGTCTACACTACGTTCACTTATGAAAGGCAGTCGATGAATAAAATACTTGTTTCTGGTGGTGCTGGTTATATCGGAAGTCATACGGTTTTGGCCCTTTTAAAATCGGGTTACCAAGTGATTGTACTTGATAATTTCTCTAATTCCTCGCCTGAGTCTTTAAGGCGTGTCGCTAAACTAGCGAGCAGAGAACCGGTTCTGACTCAGGGAGATTTAACGGATAACGCTATCTTGCAACAAATTTTTTCTGAAAATGATGATATTTCTGCGGTTATTCATTTTGCGGCCTTGAAAGCTGTGGGCGAATCCACCGAGCAGCCGCTTAAATATTATAAAAATAATGTTTCAGGCTCGGTACTATTGCTCGAGGCAATGGAACAATTTGGGGTGAAAAACTTGGTATTCAGTTCTTCCTGTACGGTTTATGGCGAACCTGAGAAGGTTCCAATTTCTGAAAGTTTCCCAGTGGGCGGTGTTTCCAGCCCTTACGGGAGAACTAAGTATATCATGGAGGAAATTATTTCTGATTATTCTAAATCCAACCCAGGGTTTAAATGCGGAGTGCTTCGGTATTTCAATCCGGTCGGTGCCCATCCCAGCGGGGAGATTGGTGAAGACCCCAACGGTATTCCTGACAATTTAGTCCCTTTTGTTTGCCAAGTTGCAACCGGAAAGCTGCCCAAACTCCGAGTTTTCGGAAATGATTATCCTACTCAGGATGGTACTGCGGTTCGCGACTATTTACATGTGGTTGATTTAGCCGACGCCCATCTTAAGGCACTGATCAAGTTGGAGAACTCAGATGAGGGTTTTATTTGCAACTTGGGCACGGGGCATGGTTCTTCGGTTCTTGATGTCATTAAAGCCTTTGAGAAAGCAAATGGGGTCAAGATTCCTTATGAATTTGCGGGTAGGCGATCCGGGGATGTAACGGAAGCTTGGGCTGACCCAAGCTATGCCCAAACCTTACTTGGTTGGAAGTCCAAGCATGATTTGATCGATATGCTTCGGGATGCCTGGCACTGGCAGAGCAAAAACCCAAATGGTTATGATCAGCATTGATTAAGGAAGGTTGTAGTCTGCAGGATTTAAATCACGGTCCTTTATGATTTCAGAAACAAATTCAAGGTCAATCCGGTCTCCTATTTTGATGCCAAGTTGTTTGTACGCTCCCTTATTCAACTCTAACACGAATTGAATATCACGAGACCTGGAGGGTACACCGGAAAGGTCGTAGGGCTTGGCTTTGTGAACTTCGACTAATGACCCCTTCGATGAAAAATAACCAATATCCAAGGGTATTCTGGTATTTTTCATCCAAAATCGTTGTTTTGTTCCTTCTTTAAAGATAAAAAGCATGCCTTCGTGATCTCCCATGGAATCTCTGAACATAAGCCCTCTTTCTCTTTCTTTGGGCAAGGCGGCAACTTCCACTTTGAGTGGAACCCTGCCGACCCTGAGATCAAAATATAACTTCCCTGTGCCATCGGATGCAGTTAAGTTTTCATTACTTGCATCTTGCTTGCAGCCTTGCGTAAAAAATATAACTGAGCAGGCTAAAATGATATTTTTGAGTAAACCTATTTTAATCACAGCAAATACATGAAAGAACTTTTCGAGCAAATCAAGAGCCTAAATGTTTTGGTAATCGGGGATGTTATGCTCGACCGCTATGTGATCGGGGAAGTGAGTAGAATTTCTCCCGAAGCCCCTGTTCCAGTTCTAGCTGTTCAAGAAGAAAGGTCAGTGGCTGGGGGGGCTGCCAATGTAGCTCTCAATCTTCGTTCACTTGGAGCTGCTGTTGAAACGATCGGGTGGTTTGGGGAAGATGAACAGGGGGAGGAATTAATCAGTATCCTAGAGGCTAGTGCTATACAGGTTGACCCAAAGTTTCGATTTTCTTCGGCACCAACTATTAGTAAATCTCGGGTCACCGCCTCTAACCAGCAAATTTGCCGGGTGGATCGTGAAGCAAAAATAAGGGACTACGAGCCAGGATTAGAAAAGCTTGGCAGTGTAATATCTGAAAAAGTGAAGGCGGCGGATGCGGTTATCTTATCTGATTACGGTAAAGGTTTTATAACCAACTCCTTGCTGGAATTGGTGAGTGAGGATGCTAAATTTACATCAGTCGACCCTAAGCCCAGCCGGTTACTGCAATATGTAAAACCAAACCTTCTTACCCCCAACCGGTTGGAAGCTTTGGAATTGGCTGGGCTATCCCGGGAAACAAGGGAGCCTTTCCCGCACAATGAAGTGGTTGCCCGAATCTTTGAAAAACTTTCTCCTCAGTTACTCGCGATTACCCTCGGGGCAGAAGGAATGCTTCTTGCCCAGGATGGTGTGGTGCAATGCACCATTCCGACCGCCGCCCGCGAAGTGTTTGATGTCTCAGGTGCAGGGGACACAGTCATTGCCTCTCTCACTCTGGCCCTGACCGCAGGCGAAACATTTGCCCGTTCCGCTGAGTTTGCCAACTTAGCAGCTGGGGTGGTTGTGGGGAAAGTGGGCACTGCCACCGCATCTCCGCAAGAAATTCTTTCGCTTTTGTGAGTAAAATAAGGGTTCATAAAGCTCTTTTTCTCGATCGTGATGGCACTTTGATTCGCGATGCTCATTACTTGAAGGATCCGGATGAGCTGGAAATCATTGCTTGTGCCGGTGAGGCTTTGAAGAAAGTAAAGGAAGCTGGGTATCACCTCTTTTTGCATACCAACCAATCGGGGATTTCCCGGGGGTATTATGACTGGGAAGATGTATACGCGTGTAACCAAAAAATGCACCAGGATTTTGGTTGGCCGGGCAACTTTTTCTCTGAAGTTTGTATTGCTCCTGAATCTCCGGGTCACAGGGGTGGGTATCGAAAGCCATCTTCACGGTTTGAACATGAGATGATCGACAAATTTGGATTGGACCCCACTCAATGCTGGGTAATCGGAGATAAGTGGATTGATTCACAAACTGGACTTGATGCTGGAATGCGGGGGTGCCTTGTGCGAACAGGAAAGCCTATCGATGAAGATCTTTGTTTGTTGGCTCAGGGAAAAAATGTGCCCATTTACCAGGATCTGAATGAATTTGTAAATAGGGAGATTTTATTGGATGAGTAAAAAATGGCCGAGTAAATGGGATCTCGAAAATGATCAATTACACGCTGATTGCCGTATATTTGAGGTACACAAGCGAAGGTTCCGTCGGAAATCGGATGGCGTAGCCGGAGATTTTTATGTCCTTGATACCAATGACTGGGTAAATGTTTTAGCCACAACTTCAAATGATGAAGTTGTGCTGGTGCGACAATTTCGTTACGGCACCGAAGAGTTTTCACTGGAACCACCCGGCGGAGTGATTGAACGGGGAGAGGACCCTGTTATCGCTGGTTTGCGAGAGTTGAAAGAAGAAACAGGCTATGTGGGAAGCAGTGCGAAAATAATCGGAACCGCCAGACCCAACGCTGCGATCCTTTCCAATCAGTGCCATTTTGTTCTGGTGGAGAATGTTAAGAAAACTGCTGAACTTGCATTTGATGAGCATGAAGAACTCGTCACCGAACTTCATAAAATTCAAAATCTAAAAAATATGGTCGAGAATAGAGAGATTACTCATTCCATTGGGCTAAATGCTATTTTCAGGCTCCTTTTGCATCTTAAGCTTTAGGCTTTGATTCTTTACCTAAATACCAATAGCACATATAATGCATCCTTTTAATTATGAGTAATTTACTCGATATTCTACTAGAAACTGCCGATCCGGATCCATTGAAACTTGCGAAAATACTGAATGTTTCGGTTGCCGAGGTGGATTCCCAACTGGAAGCACTTCGCTCAGATGGTTCTCTTATTGGCTGGGTTCCCTTAATCCATCCATCAAAAAAAGACCGGGATTTGGTCCGTGCCGTGATTGAAGTGAAGATAAGTCCGGAAAGGGAAGGGGGGTTTGACCGCTTGGCTCATCGGATTTCAAAGTTTGATGAGGTGGAAGCCTGTCACCTCATGTCCGGTGGTTATGATTTGATGGTTATCGTCCAGGGAAAGAATTTACACGCTGTGGCTTCTTTTGTGTCCGAGCGCCTTTCTACAATTGACGGCGTTTTATCGACTGCGACCCATTTTTTGCTTCGTTCTTACAAAGAGCATGGACATTTGCTTTCTCAGGAAGGTGAAAACTCTGAAAAGCCTCCAATCAGTGCCTAACCAAATGAATCCAACAGATTATGTTGCGGATCATGTGAAAAGTCTTCCCCGCTCGGGGATAAGAGATTTTTTTGCCATCGTTTCCGAAATGCCCCAGGCCATTTCCCTCGGGATTGGTGAGCCTGATTTTATAACCCCCTGGAAAATTCGGGAGGCCTCTATTTTTGCCCTGGAGCAAGGTAAAACATCCTACACCGATAACCGTGGCTTGCTTAGTTTACGAAAAGAAATCTCCTCGTATGTCGCTGACTTTTTTGGACCTGAATATGACCCTCAGTCTGAAATTCTTGTCACCGTTGGGGTGTCGGAGGCGATCGATATTGCCTTGCGGGCGATTTTGAATCCGGGGGACAAAGTGCTCTACCACGAGCCCTGCTATGTCTCGTACGCTCCCAGCGTGACCCTTGCACATGGAGAAGCTATACCCGTTGGAACCGAGTCCCTAAAATCATTTTCATTGGATCCTGAGGCGTTTGAGCGGGCATGGGAACCTGGGTGCAAAATATTGCTGCTTAATTTTCCCACTAACCCAACCGGTGGAACTGCTGATCGTGCCAAGCTAGAGCAGTTGGCCAAATTTGCAGTCGAGAAGGACTTGATCGTCATAAGCGACGAAATCTATGCCGAACTTACCTACGAAGGTGAGCATGTAAGTATAGCTGAACTTCCTGGGATGAAAGAAAGAACCATTCTATTGCACGGGTTTTCCAAGGGCTTTGCCATGACCGGTTTTCGGGTGGGGTTTGCATGTGGCCCGGATTGGTTGATCGAGGCCATGATGAAAATCCATCAGTATTGTATGATGTGTGCGCCCATTTTAAGCCAGGAAGCCGCGTTGGAAGCCCTCCGTCATGGAACAGATGATGTTTTACGGATGCGGGATCAATACCAAAAAAGGAGAGACTTTATTGTCCGGCGATTTAATGAAATGGGGTTGGGTTGCCATCTGCCACGGGGCTCTTTTTATGCCTTTCCCTGTGTTCAAACACTGGGGCTGAATGAAGTTGATTTCTGCCACCGGTTACTACGGGAGCAAGAAGTGGCGGTAGTGCCGGGGACTGCATTTGGTGCTCACGGAAAAGGCCATGTGAGAGCTAGTTTCTCCACTTCTTATGAGAAATTAGTGGAGGCCGCAGATCGTATGGAAAGCTTTGTGGAAACTGTATCCAAAGAGCAGGTGAATGATGCTGCCGTGTAAGCTTTGTGCTTACATACTCTGAAATAATTAGAATTCAATGAGATGGAAATTATAAGTGTTGCCATAGTGGGGCGTCCCAATGTGGGGAAAAGCCGTCTCTTTAATCGTTTAGTGGGACGGCGGGTTTCGATTGTGCACGACCGTCCGGGTGTCACCCGTGATGTAGTGGTGGCCGATTCCCCGGAGGGATATGTTTTGATGGATACGGGCGGGATCGGGATGCAGCCAGAAATGACATCCGTGGAAATTCAAAATGCCACGGAGGAGCAAGCTGACTTTGCCATCCGTGCGGCCACTCTTTTACTGTTTGTTGTCGATGGTAGGGAAGGTTTAATCCCCTTGGACGAAACCCTCGCCACCAAGTTTAGGAAAATGGGCAAGGAGCCGATTTTAGTGGTTAATAAAATGGACGAACCGGAACGCGGATATTCGTCCTCCGAATTTGCTAAATTAGGCTTTAAGGAAATGGTTGGAGTTTCCGCAGAACATGGGCATGGAGTGGGTCAACTTATTGAGTCAATCGCCGAAAGGTTACCCCCGGTCTCAGTCATTCCAAGTGGTGATCAATCCCATCGTACCAAGATTGCCTTTATTGGGCGTCCCAATGTAGGGAAGTCTTCACTCTGCAACCGTCTTCTCAATATGGAGAGATTGATTGTCAGCGATGTGCCGGGAACAACCCGGGAAACAGTGGAGCTCGATCTCGATTACCAAATCGATGGTCAGGAGAAGCCCTGGTGCTTTCGCTTGTTTGATACAGCGGGTTTAAAACGAAAAAACCGGGTGGATTCCTCGCTGGATTATTTTTCGGCAGTTCGTACGAAGCACGCGATTGAAGCAGTGGATGTGGTTTTTCTTGTCCTGGATGCCCGGGAGGGTGTCACCAAGCAAGACAAAATTCTTGCCGGCCATGTTTTGGATCAAGGTAAATCACTTTCCATCTTAGTGAATAAATGGGATCTTGCCCTGGAAAGTTTTCGCAAAGATCCATTGCCTGGCTATGAAGATGAAAAAGAGTTTCGTAAAAGTTATATCAAGTCGGTTCGTAAGGAGCTGTTTTTTATTCCAGATTCTCCCATCTCCTTTGTTTCTGCTCAAACCGGTTATGCGGTGCAGGATTTTCTGCAAGTTGCCCGAGATTTAAATGCAAGGATGGATAAAACAATTTCCACCTCTGCATTGAATAAATTGATCGGTGAAATGTGGGAGCACCGGCCTCCGGCTAAAGTGGGAGGGAAAAGGTTTAAGGTATTCTATGCCGTCCAGGTTGAAACCCGACCTTTCCGTATCAAGCTCTTTTGTAATCGAGAAGAAAAACTTAATGATCAATATCGGCGATATTTAGAAAAAGGTATTCAGCAAAGGTTTGGACTTGCAGGTTGCCCGCTCAAGTTTTCCTTAGCTGGCAAGGAAGCTAGGTATAAAGAAGAACAGACCGTGTAATAAATATTTACCATAGCCCCTGAAAAAGCCGCAATATTGCGGCTTTTTTATTTAATTTCATTGTCCAAAATAGAGAAATACTCAAAACTTGTTTTTTTACCTATGAGCACTGTACCGTATAAATTAGGCTTTCTTGGTTCAGATGAAATTGCCATCCCATTTCTTTCCAATTTAATGGAGCAATCGAATCGGTTTCAGCTGGTCGGAGTTTTAACCCAGCCAGACAGGCCAGCGGGTAGAGGTAGGAATTTGCGACCTAATCCCATCAAAGAGTGGACCATGCAGCATGGTCTTCCTTGCCGGGACCCTCTGAGTCCGGGTGGCGATGAAGTCGATTGGTTTAAGGATTTGGGTGTGGATATACTTCTGGTGATGGCCTACGGTCATATTCTTAAAAATGATATGCTCACGGTTGCTTCTGCGGGGTGTTTTAATTTACATGCCTCTATCTTACCTGCCTACCGAGGGGCGTCTCCCATAGAAACAGCCTTGGCTTGTGGTGATGATGAAACCGGGGTTACCCTTATGCGGGTTGTCCCCAAAATGGATGCGGGACCAGTGATTGATGTCGAAAAAGTTAAGATTGATGATTCCACGACCGGACCCAGCCTGCGGGCATCTCTTGCAAAATGTTGCGCCCCTCTAGTGCAAAGAAATCTCGAGGCATTATGCCTAGGTGAATATGAGGAAGTGGAACAAGATGAAAGCTTGGTTTCATACTGTAGGAAGTTGAAAAAGGCCGATGGATTTTTGGATTTTTCTCAGCCGGCAAGTCTTCTTGCCTCGAGAATACGAGCTTTCCAGGCTTGGCCGGGAAGCTTTTTTGAGCACCGGGGAAACCGGATTAAAATTGGACTAGCTCAAGCTAGTTCCGAATCCGAATTGCGGCCGGGAGAAATAAAAAAAACAGCAGAAGGTGCTTTGTTAATCGGAACGGAGACAGATGCTCTGCAAATCAATAATCTTCAAAAACCGGGTGGGAAAATGATTTCATCCAGTGATTTTTTGCGTGGTTACACTTTCGAGGATGGAGAAATATTAGGCTTCCCCTCAACCGAGTCATTATTGGTCTAAAAGAGAATTCTTTAAATAATCCAAAAGATTTCTTGATTCTAAGCATAGAATTCCTAATGGTTGTGTAGTGGGAGGTTTGGGTATGTCATGGTTATTATTTTGCAAAAAGCTGAGGGTTTTACTCCTTGGGCTTTCCATTTTGGTGGCATTGCCTGGGTTACAGGCAAATGTTCAAATAGCCAACCTCAAGCAGGATCTTGAGCTTATTGCTAGGGAGGTAGCGGGTCTCAGGACAGAAGTCGAGCTTCTAAGGCGCGAAAACGCTCAGCTCCGTGTGGTCCTTAATCAAGTTTCAGAGGGTGCAAGCAGTCGCAGGGAGGATTCCCAAGGTGTCTTGATTCAGGTCGATTCAAGAGTCAGAAAGCTGGAGGATAGAATTTCTTCGAATGCAAGCAATACAGCGAAACTTCAAAATACATTCGACGAAAAAATTCGTGAGCTTATCAAGCAAATGAACAAAAATTTTGAAAAAGTAGCCTCTGCACCCGCAAGTCCGGTTACTCCTAGTTTTTCAAGTGATTATCCACAAAATGGATTTGTTCACAAGGTCGAGAAAGGGGAAACCGTAAGCAGCATCGCCTCCAAATATAAATCCAAGGTAAAATGGATTATTGATGCCAATCAGATAGCGGACCCGACCAAGGTTTTCATAGGAAAGGAATTGTTTGTTCCCCAAAAATAATCAAATGGGCAAGGTGACATCGAGATTGGGAAGAGGCCTTGGAGGTATAATTGCCGGAGGTGGTGCAAAGCCAGTCTCTGCTTCCAAAGATGATATTTTATCTGGCTCTGACCAGCTCGTTACTCCTGTAGTTCAAAAGCCACCGATGTTGGCAAAAAAGAAGGAAACTCCGGGGGCTGATCAGTTTCTGGAAGTATTGGTCAAACAGGTGCTTTCCAACCCTTATCAGCCGAGGAAGTCTATGGATTCTGCTTCAATTGAAGAATTAGCAGACAGCATAAAGTCTGAAGGCTTACTTCAACCTATTGTGGTGCGGGAAAAAGAAGGCAGGTTTGAACTTGTCGCGGGAGAGCGACGCCTTCGTGCACACCAAAAGTTGGGGAAGGAAAAAATTCTTGCCCGGGTTGTTACTAAGACTGACCTTTCTTCTGCCAGTTTAGCCCTAATTGAAAATCTTCAGCGTGAAGAGCTAAACCCCATTGATGAAGCTCTCGGCTATAATTCTTTAGTTAATGACTTTGGTCTTACCCAGGCCAAGGTTGCAGAAAGGGTGGGGAAGAGTAGGGTTTATGTGACTAATCTTCTGCGTATTCTAAAAATTCATCATCAATTGAAGCCATTTCTTGCTGAGGGTAAACTAAGTATCGGGCATGCCAAAGTATTGCTAGCTTTGGAAAATCCTCAGGATCAATTGAAATTAGGTAAAAGAGCAGTTGCCGAGGGTTGGTCTGTCAGGCTTTGTGAAAAAGAAGTTAATCGTTTTCTCCATCCATCCATTCCCTCTACCCTTATTTCAAGGCCCAGCGCTGCAGGCCCTTTCTCGAGCCTTGCCCAAAAAGTTGAGACTAAGTTAGGCCGTTCAGTTAGGATCGCGGGTTCCCCCTCTGGAAAGGGCAAAATTATATTTGAATTCAAAAATGAGACCGATTTGGAGAATTTACTTTCCGATTTGGGCTTATAGCTGTTGATAAACGGGTTGCTTTTTTCGAGTAATCAAGCAGAATATTCCCTTTTCCCAACCATATTATGATCGTTTTTCTTACTACTGTTCTCGTCCTTTTATGTATCTTAGTTGTCTTGCTCATTATGATTCAAAGGACATCAGGAGGCATGGGTTCCGCCCTTGGCGGAGGCACCGCAGACCAAGTTCTTGGAGCTGGTTCAGCGGCTCAACTTTCAAAGTTTACCGTTTATGGCATACTTGGCTTTTTCGTGCTGTCTTTTGTGCTCTATGCTTTTTATCAAATGGAAGCAGATAGTTCGCAGGGCTTGCTTCGTACAGGAGCGACCCCTGCTTTAGAAACCAATCAAATTGATCCCGCTGCCATGGATGTATCAGTTCCTCCTGTGGAGAACCTAGAAGTTACTCCGCCACCGGCACCAGAACCTGTTGCCACACCTGCCCAAGCAAAACCATTGACTCCTGCTTCCCAGGAAGCAAACGCATCTGAGTAAGACTTATTGCTCCAAAATCTTGAGGGTTTGCACCAGTTTCTGTGTCCTCTTACTAGCAAGTTTCGGCTTTTTCCCGCTCCAGGCCAGTAAGCCATTTCCTGCGAGAGGATTCGCCCGTATCCTTAGCCCCGAGCAAGCGACGGAGAGGTTGAATGAATATAGGTCATATTTCAGAAACCCTGTGCCGGATAAAAAATTCCATCAGGCATATTCCTTTAAATTCAGGTTGCGGCATATGCCTCGGCGTGGTGAGGAAAAGTTTTGTTTTGGAGAAATTGCCGGCCCAGGTTTAAGGAATGGTTTTTTTCGCATTGCTGTGTTTAAGGATTCAGCCCAAAAGCAAACAGATTTGTATCTCCTCTCTAATCCCCTGAATCCCCAACTGTGGAAGGCCACTTCATCCAGGGCCTCGATCCAGCTTTCGACGGAGCAAATACTTTCTCCTATTGCCGAAGGTATGAACCAGACCTTTTTTGATTTGCTTATGCCTTTTGTTTTCTGGCCAGAGGAATACCTAAGGTCAGGGAAGGTGGCGGGTCGGCCTGCCCATCTTTATGAATTTAGCTGTCCAGCTGATATAACCAAGGTCCGGTCTGATTGGAAAACGGTGAGGCTTGCCATTGATGATACCTACCAGGCACCCTTACGGGCGGAAATCTTATCGGATGGAAACCAGCCTGTTCGCTCTTCAACCCTCCGAAGTTATAAGAAAGTGGGAGATGACTGGATTGTTAAGTCTTTGGACTGCCTCGACCATAGGACTCGTTCTAACACGAGGCTCGAAATTCTTGGAGCCGCTACCAGCTTGGACCTTGATCCTGAGTCTTTTACCCCTCAAAAATTTATGCTTCCTTTAGCGATTCCTGATTCTTCTTATCAATATTTCAAACAATAGATTGCGGGGAAACGGAATGGACTTGAAGTGAAAAAAATTTCTTCTAATTACTACTTATTCTATGAACTTACAAAATATGCTATCGCCCTGGGCTAAAAATGTTTCTCCTTCCCCGACCCTCGCAGTCGATGCGAAGGCAAAAGAGCTAAAAGCTGCCGGAGAGGATGTCTGTGGATTTGGGGCAGGGGAACCAGATTTTGACACCCCCGCCTTTATTAAGGAGGCAGGAGCAAAGGCCTTAGCGGAAGGAATGACCAAATATGCCCCCGCTGGTGGAATCCCTGCCTTGCGAAATGCATTGGCCCGGCAATATCATGATTTCGGAGTTCTCAAAGATGCCAACCCAGCTCAAGTGGTGGTAAGTCCGGGCGGAAAATACTCATGTTACTTGGCGATTCTGGCAACTTGTGGCCCAGGGGATGAGGTTTTGATCCCTGCTCCATACTGGGTAAGTTACCCAGAAATGGCAAAACTAGCCGGTGCCACGCCAAAATTTGTCTTTGCCGGAGATGATCAAGGTTTCAAAGTGAGTGCAGAGCAAATTGAGGAAGCTCTCACCCCTCAGACAAAATTGGTTATCCTTAACAGTCCGTCCAACCCAACGGGTTGCCTTTACAGCCAGGAGGAAATGGCAGGAATCGTGGATTTGGCCTGTAAAAAAGACTTTCTTTTAATGTCCGATGAGATCTACGAATATTTGCTTTACGATGGGGCAGAGCATTACAGGCCTGCTTCCTTTGGGGAAGAGGCCAGAGACCGTGTCATTACTGTTTCTGGTTTCAGCAAAACATTTTCTATGACTGGGTGGAGACTGGGGACCCTGGTTGCGAACCCGGTCATTGCCAAGGCAGTGGCTTCTCTTCAAAGTCAAACCACTTCCAATGCGACAACTTTTGCCCAATATGGTGCTTTGGCTGCTGTGGAAAACTGGGATCAAGCAATGGGAGCTGTTCAGGATATGCTGGTTCATTTTGACCGTCGCCGCCTTAAATTGCTGGAGGGATTGCAGGATATAGATGGGGTTTCTTGCCTCCGGGCCCAGGGTGCGTTTTATCTTTTCCCTAATGTGTCAAGTTTTGGACTGAGTTCGGAAGAATTTTCAGCCCGCTTATTGGATGAACAAAAAGTGGCGGTTGTGTCTGGTCATGCTTTTGGGGCCGACGGCTATGTTCGTCTTAGTTATGCCACTTCTGACGAGATTATTGAAAAAGGATTACACCGAATGAAATCATTTTGCCAGCGACTTTAATGAGGAACATTCATGTGAGCCATTAATTTATTTGTTGACTGTATGGTAATTGAAATAAATTCTACCCAAAACAAATAAATAGTAGTTAATTATGATCAACAAATCTACATTATCCTCCGCTCTAGTTGCACTCTTTTTAATCCTCCCGATCTTAGCATTCGGTGACAGAAGCAATGCTGTTTCTACTTCCCAAACAGTTGGAGCAACGCCTCAGGATTTTGACGCGTCCTGGAGAAAAGGTGTAACTAGCGGATACTATCTCGGATTTACAAGTTTAGCAGATGAACTCAGGCAACTGCGCAGGCCTTCAGATATCCCGGTTACAGAAGGTTTTATTAAATCTTTTTATCTAGATTTTCACTATGCAAATCAGGAATTTAATCTTGGTTTTTTTAATGATAATCCTGCTCAACCAGATGATGACCTTGTAGAAAACGATATCTTTGGTATTACGATCGGATTGAGTCTGGGCGATAACCCAAACCTTGATATCAAGCTTCCTATTTCCGCTTCACGATTTGAAGTGGGTAATGTCGATGATACAGGGTTTCTTGCCGGTATTGAACTTTTTCCCAACTACCGCATTAACGAGTACATTGCCTGGGGGGTAAACCTCGCCCATCACAACTCATCGAGCGATTTCCCCATTTTTGATGAATCGATGACCAGCGTTTCCTTTGAAACAATGGCCGAGTCAAGCACAGCTTATGGAATGAACTGGTCGGGTCGCTTATCCCTAGGGCGATACTTCCCAAGCAATGATGCTAACGACGAATCCTTTTGGTTGTTTAAAGCTTCGGTTGCACTTCATTATCACCTGCACGAAAATTTCACTTTCCTTCCCTTCGTTCGATTTAATTACTCAAACGGGGATGTCCTGACTGACAAACATTGGTGGGATTACGGCACCGAGTTTATCCTAATGCCCAATGCTCCCTGGAACTTTAGTTTAGGAATCGCAGGTGTTGGCGGTCACGATATCATTGAGGAGGGAATGGAATTTTATTTCTCCACCAAAGGGAATTTTTAATCCTGTCATTACTTTTATATTATGAAGAAGAAGCAAACCGCCCTCCTTGCCATTTCTGCATCTTTCCTGATAGGAATAGGATGCACTCGTACCGCCAACCGTACTGGTCCTTTAACTCCTTACCCTGCCGTTACCTCTGATATTTCGATTGGCGAAGAGGTCAGAGGGGAAGGTACCCGTGCCGAACTGCTTGGCTTTATCCGTTGGGGAGATACCGGGAGGGCAAGTTTTACTGCTCGTGATCAGGAAACTGACCTTGGTGGGGGAGTGGTGAAGCAATCGATGCAGTCTGCTGTTTATGATGCCTTGGGTGGTCAACCGGACAATTTTATTCTCGATCCCCACTTTCATACAGTTGAGCATAATTTTTTAATCTTTAAGACTGCCAAAACTCAAGTAGTTGGAAGGAAGGCAAAGCATGAAAATTATCGCCAAGTCAAAAAATTTAATACTGATGAGACTACTACTCTGCATTTAGACGACGCTCCTCAAACTTACACAGTAAAGCGAAATGGCAGAGAAGCCACAAAGATTGTGACCTCGGGTAATATAACCCCTTATGTCACAGATTCCGCCAAAGTTTATGACACATCTTCCGGTGTTCGGGTTCTCGATATGGATATTCCTCAGGATTCAGGAGCAGGGAACGCTTCCCTGGAGGCGTTAGAGGCAAAGCTTACCGAATTAAACCGTAGGATTGATGCTCTCAAGTAGGCTTTTTCCGTCTCAGGCACTCCACCTGAAACTCACTGGAAAAATAGCTATTGCCAAAAGCTAAAGTCCAAGTTTTTTAGCTTCCTCAGGGTTATCCTGTAGGGCTTGTTCGAACTCAGAAATATCAAAGTCTGCCACCACAAAATCCCCGTTTTTTAGCGTAGGGGTTTTGGGTTGTCCGCTCACTTGGATCAATTCCTGCATCATGCCTGCTTCTTTATTTACATCGATAACTTGGAGCTGCATGTTTTTTTTTTGAAATAAGCAAGGGCATCAATGCACCATGGGCATCCTTGTTTTACATATAGAATTGGTAAACTCATATCTATTTCCTATAACATTGGTCTATCGAAGTAGAGAGAAAACGAAACCTTTCTTGGCATTTACGAAAGGCTTGTCATCATGGGTAAGAGATGCCTGCAAAAAATTCAAAGTCCTTCAAAGTTGACACCTCCATTCGGATCAAAGGGGCCAGGGAGAATAACTTAAAGGACATTGCCGTTTCTTTCCCCAGGGGCAAATTAATCGGGGTTACGGGAGTGAGTGGTTCCGGGAAATCATCCTTAGTGTTTGATGTTCTTGCGGCTGAGGGGCACCGGAAATATGTGGAGAGCTTATCTCCAAAAGCCCGCCAAGCCCTCGAAAAAGTAAGACGACCAGATGTGGATTATGTGGAGGGGCTTTCCCCGGTGCTTTCGATTGAACAGATATCGGCAGGTTCTTCAGGACCCCGCAGCACTGTGGCGACCGCTACGGAGATTGCAGACTATGCCCGCCTGCTTTGGGCCACTGCAGGCCAGCCTTTTTGCCCCAAGGATGGAGGGAAGGTGGAAAAGAAAACATTGGATGATGCCATTGCGTTGTTGATGGCGCAGGGGTCTGGTAAAAGAATGATCTTGCTTGCTCCATTCATTACCGCCAAAGCAACCGTGCTGCGTGAAGAACTACCGGGTTTGGAAAGGCGGGGTTTTCAGAGAATTCGGATCGATGGGCAAATAAAGAGATTAGACGATCGTAATGTCATTCCCGAAAAATCAAAAGGCCGTGAGATATCTGTGGATATTGTCGTCGACCGTTTACGACTGGAAGCCTCTTCTCGGAGCCGTCTTGCTGATTCTCTCGAACTCGCCTTCAAGGAAGGCTCTGAACGTGCCATTGCATTAATTGAGGAGGAGGAGGGTTTTAAAGGGATTAACCTCTCCCAGAGCTATTCTTGTGAAGTATGCGGCATAAATTATCCGGGCCTTACCCCCCGTTTTTTTTCATGGAATCATCCCGATGGAGCCTGTGAAACCTGTTCCGGTTTAGGGGAGGTTCTTCGTTTCCGTGAAGACTTAGTCATTCAGGATCCCTGCCTTACCCTTAATAAGGGAGCCATTAAGCCTTGGCGTTATGGATCGCGTAAAATGATAACCTTGCGAAAGAACATACTTAAGGCTCTATCCGAGCAGTATTCTTTTGATCTTAAAGTCGCTTGGGTTGATTTGCCTGATGAAGTTAAGAATTTCTTGCTACTTGGAGACGACCAGAGGGAATTTGAGCTGAAATTACAGGTGGGTCGTGGGAAGGCAAAAAAACAGGTTTTCCCGGGAGTTTTTCAGGACTTGCAGGAAACCATACGAAATACAAGCAGTGAGTCATTGCGGGCAAAGCTGTTGACATGCCAGTATGGTTCGAAATGTCCTGATTGTCAGGGTGGAAGACTTTCATCTTTCGCCCGGAATGTAAAACTTGCGGGGCAAACTATGGATAAGTTTCTCTCCTTACCCGTTGGCAAAGCCTGGAAGTTTATAAAAGGTAAAGCATCCCGTGATCATCGTTGCCTCCAGGTTGAGGATGCCCTGAATGGGCTTAAGCAAAGGCTTGGTTTTATTGAACAAGTTGGGTTGGGTTATCTGACCCTGGATCGTTCATACCGAAGTTTGAGCGGAGGAGAGGCCCAGCGGTCTCGCTTAGCTACTCAGTTGGGGATGGGTTTGGTAGGGGTGACTTATGCCTTGGACGAGCCGAGTGTTGGCCTTCATCCAGCGGATCATGGCAGACTGTTACAGGTGCTTGAAGGATTAAGGGATAAAGGAAACACAGTGATCGTCGTCGAGCATGACGCGGATACATTACATGCCTGTGACCATCTTATTGAGATTGGGCCTGGCCCTGGAGAGATTGGGGGAAGTCTTTGCTTTGAAGGGAGCGTTTTATCCTGCTTACAGGATAAAAAAAGTAAATCGGGTCCCTTTCTGGCTGGTATTGAAAAAGTAGAGAAAGAGGTGAAGGATAAAAAACCGGGTAAACTCAATCTTTTGGTCAAGGGAGCCCGAGCCAATAATTTACAAAATATCGATGTTTCTTTTCCTTTGGGTCTTCTTAGCGTGGTTTGCGGAGTTTCGGGCTCGGGTAAAAGCACCTTAGTGAATGAAGTCTTAGCCAAATCAGCTGCGTATGAACTGCATCGCTCCAAGCAATTGCCTGGGGCCCATGGCGGCATAGATGGTCTTCAGCACTTTGAGCAGGTCGTGCGTGTCGACCAGTCACCGATTGGCAAAAGCCCACGATCAAACCCTGCAACCTTTGTGAAATTATTTGATCTGCTTAGGAAACTCTTTTCCCAGTGTTCTTTAAGCCGGGTACGGGGTTACTCACCGGGGCGATTTAGTTTTAATCTTCCGGGTGGCCGCTGTGAAAGGTGCAAGGGGGATGGAATGGTTAAGTTGGATATGCAATTTTTGGCAGATGTCTTTGTGGAATGCGAAAGTTGTCAGGGTAAGCGATATAATCGTGAAACTTTAGAAGTTCGCTACCGGGGAAGAAATATTGCTGAAATTCTTGCTATGTCCGTTTCCGAAGCCAAGGAGGTGTTCTCTAAACACCCGGCAGTTCTGGCCAAGCTTGAGACTTTGGATGCTGTGGGTTTGGGTTACCTAAAACTTGGCCAGCCAGCCAACACATTATCAGGTGGAGAGTCGCAAAGACTTAAACTCTCTTTGGAACTAAGCCGTAGGCAAACAGGAAAAGTTTTGTACTTGTTAGACGAGCCGACGACAGGACTACATTGGCTGGATGTGCAGAAACTTATGGATCTTCTATTTAAGTTGCGGGAGTCGGGGCATACATTGATCGTGATCGAGCATAACCTAGATGTTATAAGGTTGGCTGATCATGTAATTGAAATTGGCCCATCGGGGGGAGAGCAGGGGGGGGAGCTAGTTTTCCAGGGTTCCCCCTTGGAGCTATCTTCCGAAGATACAGCAACGGGTAGGTTTTTAGGAAAGCATCTTGCGTTGCTTAAGGGGAATGATTAATCAAACAGATCATGTCCGTTGACAATCCCCAAGGCAAGTCCCCTGATCTCTTATCGATGAAGCGTAAAGATTTTTGGAACCTTTGGAAAAGAAGGGGCCTGCTTATCATGGCTCTCCTGTTTCTACTGATCCCTCTATACGGCACATTCAGTCCACTCTTTGAATTTATACTCTTTGCTGTTTCCCTTGCCGCCTTGACTTACCCGGTATTTTTTCGCCCCATAGACCAATTGGGTAAAAATCTATTCCCAAGTTTTGCTGAGCAGAGGAGATCCGAAGTCTGTGCTGTGCTTTCAACCCTCCTGCTACTGCTGGTTATCCTTTCACCCATTTTCCTGCTTCTTGTTGAAGCATCCGATGCTCGGCGCAGCGTTTTGGATATGGTTTGGTCTATCGCTCTCGGTGACGGGGACGGAAGGGCCTTTTTACTGGAAAGTGTGGCCATGAGAGTGAGGGAGATGCAGTCGATTTACCCAAAGCTTCCTATTGATGAAGAAATTGCAGTCCAATTTGTTTCTACGCTTGTAGGAGATACCCGACAGTTTTCGGGGACTTTTATGGAATTTCTTTTCAAAGGCACCCGTGGGTTTGTCGCGGAACTTGCCCTGGCTTTAATTGCTCTTTCTTTTCTTTATGCTCACGGGAAACAGTTTTTACATCAATCGCTCAAAGTTGGTGGTTTTCATTCTGAAGAGATTCGGGCCTGGTTTGATCTTCATCGTAAAATCACCTTCCGTTTATTGAATGATACCGTGCTTACATCCTTAATAAGGGGACTTGCTTTGGCACTAGTCGCACACTTTGTCGGTGGGTTCTTTTTCCTTCCCGTTTTTTTACTCGGTGCATTTGTCGGATTGGTGCCCGTGGTGGGAAGCGCAATGGTTTGGCTCCCATTATCTTCTCTAGTCTGGGGGCAAGATAAGCCCCTCACTGCCATTACACTTGCTCTCTTAAGCCTGTTTTTAAATTACATTATCAGCCGTGCCCGTGCGGGGATGGGTAAAAGGTTGCACGATCAGGGGGCGTGGTTGAGTTTTCTTTTATTCCTGGGAATTATTGGTGGGATTCTTTCCTATGGTCCTCAGGGTTTTGTTATTGGACCTATGGCAGTGGTTTTGGCATACGGACTTGTTCGATTCCTCGGGAATCAATCACAAGGGAAGTCTATCTTGTAGAGATTTAAACCGCGTCGTATATCTTTACCTTATCCCATAAGGGCGAGCATTTCTCGATGAAGTCTTTATGGATGGGATCAATTTGATATGCATCATGCCCCGCTATATCCTCAAGAATTACTGTTAATCCGCAATCATAGCTTTGATCGAGGACCGGACGTGGAGGAGTGGAAGCTGGTTTACCACAATAAAACCCTTTGACAGATGGTATACTTTTCAAGGTTTTTACCTCTTTGAAGAAAAAATCTAAATTTTCTTCCGATAAATTAGGCTTTAGCCAAAAATAAACTGTGTGAACTAACATAATATCTTTTTTTCAAATTCAGTTAATTTCTCAACATTAAAGTATTGCCAAATTAATAATAACATAATGATCTACAACACTGATTTAATTTAATTACCCTTATTTGAAATTATGAAAAGCTTCTTCTTAAGCTCTCTTAGCATTATGTTGCTGTTAATTTTGCCTTTGCAAGCGGGCGTAGACTACCGGGTTGTATCGCCGGAGCAACTAAAGCCTATTATTTCTGACTTTCTTGAAGACAACAGAAATCTTCCAAAGAATAAAGCATCACTCGCGTTGAAGGAGTATTTGATTAAGCAAGGCTTTACCTTTGCTCAGGTTATTTTTTCTGAAACCGGTGGTGTTCCCACCTTGGAAGTGAAGCCAGGATTTATGGGGCAGGCGCAGGTAAAGGGAAATGACCATTTGGGTGATGAAGGTATTCTCACAAATTTAAATTGGAAGAAAGGAGATC
>CBFIFQ010000032.1:0-25348 GCA_965661905.1 Opitutales bacterium | reverse complement strand
GTGCGAGAGTACGGTTACTACCCCAAAAAAATTGGGAAGTTAATCAGCCCACGCAACTTGCCAGAGTGCTCGAGACGCTCGAAGCTATCTGTAGCAGCTTTTGTTCTTCTGGTCAAAAAATATCACTTGCAGACCTCATTGTTCTAGCAGGATGTGCTGCCCTTGAAAAAGCTGCTGAAAATGCTGGTCAGCCTGTGAAAGTCCCATTTACTCCGGGTAGAATGGATGCCAGTCAGGCTCAAACAGATGTGGATTCTTTTAGTGTAATGGAGCCCGTGGCGGATGGTTTCAGGAATTATCTCAAAAAGAGGTACAGCGTCTCCACTGAGGCGTTACTTCTCGACCGTGCTCAGTTGCTGACTTTGACAGGCCCAGAGATGACTGCACTCATTGGTGGACTTCGTGTACTAGGTGCAAATTATAACCAATCCAAGCTCGGCGTTTTGACTGACAAAAAAGATACTTTATCCAATGATTTCTTCGTGAATTTGTTGGACATGAAAACAAAATGGTCTCCAATTAACGAAGAAGCGGAGGAATTTGTGGGGCATGACCGTTCAACGGGAAAAGAAAGATGGACAGCTAGTCGGGTAGATTTAGTTTTTGGATCGAATTCGAGACTTCGAGCTTACGCAGAGGTGTACGCCTGTTCGGATTCAATGGAAAAATTCGTGAATGATTTCGTTTTTGCTTGGAACAAAGTTATGAATCTCGATCTCCCTTAAGTGGATCGTGGATTCCTAACTTTAAAACTAGTCCCAACCTTTTTTACCTAAATTGCTTCGCCAGTTTGGCGAGCTCTTTGGGGTCCATATTACTCATATCTGGCATTCCGCCCCCACCACCTCCAAATGCATTCATCATTTTTTGCATTTTGCCCCCCTTCATTTTTTTCATCATTTTCTGCATTTGGGAAAATTGCTTGATGAGGAGGTTGACATCCCGTATCTGAACTCCTGAGCCATCTGCGATTCTTTTTCTTCTGGAGGGAGCAAGAATACGCGGCAGGTGTCTTTCTTCTTTGGTCATCGAAAGAATGATCGCCTCATGTTTGGCTAATGCCTGTTCTTCTTTGTCCCCGACCTGAACATTTCCCATGCCGGGAAGCATTTTGGCGATGGAACCCATGGATCCAAGTTTTTTCATTTGCCTCATTTGACTAAGAAAGTCTTCAAAATTAAAATCGGCTTTGAGCATCTTTTCCGCCATGCGGATGGATTCTTCTTCATCGAGATTCTCCTGGGCTTTTTCAACCAAGGAAACCACATCTCCCATGCCCAAGATTCGGGAGGCAAGACGATCAGGGTGAAAAACTTCAAAATCTTCAATTTTTTCGCCAATTCCCATAAATTTGATGGGAGCTCCAGTGACTTTTTTCATGGAAAGGGCTGCTCCTCCTCGAGCATCTCCGTCCACTTTGGTAAGCACGATACCCGTGAGGCTTAGCTTTTCGTGAAAAGTTTTGGCCACATTAACTGCTTCCTGACCAAGGGCGGCATCGGCAACAAGCAGTATTTCATGCGGGTCTACTTTTTGCTTAAGGGCTTCTAATTCACCAACCAGTTCGTCATCTATTTGAAGCCTTCCTGCGGTATCAAAGATAACCACATCGGAGCCATTGCTTTTAGACTCTTCCCACCCGGCACGGGCAATAGAGGGAACATCTTTGCTTTGCCTGTCTAGGTAACATTTGAAATCTTCCTGCTTGGCAAGAAATTCAAGTTGGTCGATGGCCGCAGGTCGATAAACATCGCAGGCTACAAGCATGGGTTTGCGGCCATCCTTGGCCAGCCGTTTAGCCAGCTTTGCGGAAGTCGTGGTCTTTCCCGCTCCATGGAGACCAACCATCAAAATACGTAAGGGACGGTCTTGCTTGAGCTCGGTGGTTCCTTCTCCCAGCAGTTTGACAAGTTCATCATTAATGATTTTTACAACTTGCTGCCCGGGGGATACACTTTTTAAGACCTCTTGCCCAAGGCAGGCTTGCTTGACTTCATCCACAAATTCACGAGCCGTTTTGAAATGAACATCGGCTGACAAAAGTGCTTTCCTTACTTCAGCCAAAGCATCACTTATATTGTCTTCGCTGAGTTTGCCAACACCTCGAAGGTTTCGAAGAGTTTTACTTAATTTTTCGGTGAGAGATTCAAACATAATAAACCATGATCATGTCATGGGGGAGGGAGATGGTGAAGCTAAAATTAAGCTCTTCTTTACCGGTTGCCATTCACTGAAAAATAACCATGATTATGTCCTTTTCCCCAATTCAATTATGAAGATTTTAGTTGCGGACCGTATATCTCCCCTTGGCGTGGAATTTTTGCAAAAGCAAAATGGCTTTGAAGTCATTGAAGCCTATGGCTCAACTCCCGAGCAGATGCTTGAGCTATCCCAGGATGTATCTGCTATCATTGTAAGGAGTGATACCAAAGTATCCAAGGAGGTCATCGCAGTGGCATCGAAATTAAAAGCCGTCGGCCGTGCTGGTGTGGGAGTGGATAATATTGATATTCCGGCTGCCACCGAAAAGGGTGTGATTGTAATGAATACTCCGGGTGGAAACACCATAGCCACCGCAGAACTTACCTTTACTCATATTCTCTGTGGTACCCGCCCGGTTGTTAGGGGTGCCTCCGGTATGCGTGAAGGGAAATGGGAGCGTAAGTTACTCAAAGGGGCTGAGCTTCGAGGGAAGACACTGACCGTTCTTGGGTTGGGCCGTATAGGTGCCGAGGTTGCAAAACGTGCTTTGGCTTTTGATATGAAAGTCATTGCTTATGACCCTTACCTCACCGAAGACCGGGCGAAGGAACTTGATTTGATCAAAGTGGACCTGGACGAAGCTTTTTCACAGGCAGATTATTTAACCGTTCATATGCCACTTACCGATGAAACCAGAAACATTGTCGACGAAGAGGCCTTTGCTAAAATGAAAGACGGTGTGCGTGTTTTTAATTGTGCCCGGGGTGGGATTATCAAGGAAAGCGCATTGGCTGAAGCCCTAAAGAGTGGAAAGGTAGCGACCGCTGGTCTCGATGTCTATGAGCAAGAACCCCTACCTGAAGACCACGAGTTCCGAAGGATCGAAAACCTAAATTTAACTCCTCACCTTGGAGCTTCCACCGCAGAAGCTCAGGAAAGTGTTGGGGTTGAGATTGCGGAAGCAATTGCCGAGGTTTTGCAGGGCGGTCGTATTCGGAATGCGATTAATATGCCATCTATTGACCCGAAAGACTTGGAATCTCTTAGCCCTTATCTTGACCTTTGTCAGAGGCTGGGTGCTTTTGCCCGTCAGGCTGCAAAAGGCTCTGTGGAAGCTATACATATATCTTATTTTGGAGGTATTGCTGATTTTGATTGTGTACCACTTACCCGGGCTGTCCAAAAAGGCTGGCTTGCGGGAGTAACGGGTGATGACGGAGTCAATGATGTGAATGCTCCTTATAAAATTAAGGACCTCGGTATCAGTGTAGAGAGTACCAAATCCTCAACGGCGGTTGATTACAGTGAGTTGATTGAGGTAAAAACCATTTCTCAGGATAAATCTGAAGGTACGGTCCGTGGTACTTTGCTTGGCAAGGGGAATGATCCGCGGATTGTGGAAGTCGACGGGCAGGCCATTGAGGTTCGCCCGGTGGATAAGTTGTTAGTTGTGCGAAACCTCGATAAGCCAGGGATCGTTGGCAAACTGGGGACCACTCTTGGCAATTGCGGTGTAAATATTGCCAATATGTCCTTAAGTCGTGCACAAGATGGAGAGTGGGCCCTGACCATTTGTGAATTGGACGAAGAACCTCCCGCATCGGCTTTACAGGCACTGGTTGACGATCCTGACATCCAGGAGGCCCGGGTATCGAGCCAAGGGTAAACCTGTACAATTTTTTCCTGAGCTATGTCGGTTGAAGCCATTGCAGTCTCACTGATCGGATATCTCCTCGGATCCATTCCCTTTGGCGTGTTGGTAGCCAAGAGATATGGGGTAGATATTTATAAGGTGGGGAGTGGAAACCCCGGAGCCACCAATGTATTGCGTGAGATCGGTAAGCCTGCAGGGTATTTGGTTTTCTTTTTTGATTTTCTCAAAGGCCTCGTGGCCACGGTATGGTTTTTACTGCCAGTCTTCTCTGTTTCAGGCGATGTTACTCTCGGTTTATGGGGGTTGCCTGCTGCGGTACTTGGGCATACCTATCCATTGTTTGCCAAATTTAAGGGTGGTAAGGGGGTGGCCACTGCTATGGGTGGATTACTTGGGGTTATGCCTCAGTGTTTGCTTATTGGTCTCGTTAGTTGGGTTGTTATTTTTTACTCCACCCGCTATGTGGCGGTTGCTTCGATTGGGTTTGGTGTGAGTTTGCCGGTTTGTGCCTTGATTGGAATGGTGGGGAGCGATCCGGAAGCAGGGGAATGGGGTAAAGTTCTGTTAGCCTTTGTGGTGATGGGGTGGATTATCTGGAGACATCGAGAAAATTTGGCCCGGTTAAAAGCGGGAACCGAAAATCGTTTTGAAAAAAAGAAAAAGCCCTAAAAAGCACCAAACAAATACAGCACCATGAATGATATACCCACCATTCGAGTAGGAATCTTAGGATTTGGCACAGTCGGCCAGGGTACCTGGAAACACTTGCATGAAAATGCGGAATTTTGGCAGAAAATCCTGGGAGTCCGCTTAGTGGCCACGAGGGCGTCGGTGAAAAATCTTGCCAAAACGAGAAAGATTGAAATTTCGTCCGATGCCTTAACGGACGATTCCTTATCTATCGTAAATGACCCTGAAATTGATATAATTTGTGAATTGATAGGAGGGGTTGAAGAAGCAAAGAAATTAACTTTGCAGGCTTTTTCCAAAGGGAAATCGGTCATAACCGCAAATAAAGCTTTGATTTGTGAACACGGGGATGAACTTTTTAAAGCTGCGGAAGCAGCCGGTGTGCATTATGCATTCGAAGCCAGTGTTGCCGGTGGTATTCCCATTATCAAGGTGCTTCGGGAAAGCCTGGTTGCCAACGAATTTCCCCTTATTTATGGGATTTTAAATGGCACATCAAATTACATCCTCACTCGCATGGAAACTGAAGGTGCGAGTTTCGATAAGGTGCTGCATGATGCCCGCGAATTAGGCTATGTCGAGGCGGATGAATCCCTTGATTTGGATGGGGTGGATGCAGCCCACAAGGCGGTTATCCTTGCTTATTTGGCTCATGGCCTATGGGTAGATTTAAAAGATATAACGGTTGAAGGAATCAGTAAAATTTCCAATGAGGACTTGGAAGCCGCTCATAAACTTGGCTGCAAGATCAAGCTAATTGGGGTGATACGAAGAAATTTTGATAATAATCATGTATCGGTTGCGGTTTACCCCGCTCTTGTCCCGATGGCCGAGATTATAGCCAAAACAGATGGTGTTTTTAATGGCATTAGCCTCACTGGTTCAGTTGTGGGCACGGTGGTGCTGACCGGTAGGGGAGCTGGCCAAGATCCCACAGCCGGTTCGGTTATCAGCGATTTGGTCGATGTGGTTAAAGGAATGAAAGGCATGCAGTCCAAAGGTAAACTCCTTCATGTTTCACCCACTCAGTGCGAGCCCGCTTCAGCGATTGAAATTAAGGGATGTTACTACTTGCGGTTATCTGTGGATGACCGCCCGGGCCAGTTGGCGAAAGTAGCCGAATGTTTGTCTGACCATGAAATAAGTTTAGCCACGGTATCTCAAACTCCCCAAGGAGATCATTCACCCGCGAGCTTGATTTTAACAACTCATGAAACCAACGAGCATTCCATCGCTAAAGCGATTGCTTGTTTGGAAAAACTTCCCGGTGTCAAAGAAACTCCGGTTCTTTTCCGCATGTTTGACCCAAATTCAAAAGAAGAATGAATATTATTGTGAAAAAATTTGGTGGCACCTCAGTTGGGGATGTCGACCGAATCAAAAAAGTCGCAAGACGTGTTAAAAAAACCCAATCGGATGGGCACGCTGTGGTGGTTGTCGTCTCGGCTCGGGCAGGAGTCACCAACTCTCTCATCGAGCGGGCGAAGGCGATCCAAAAGAATCCAGTGGACCGTGAACTGGATGTGCTCATGACTTGTGGGGAGCAGGAAACAATTGCCTTGCTTTGTATGGCTTTAGACGCAATCGGGGTGGAAGCTGTTTCCCGGACGGGATGGCAAGCGGGCATCCTGACCGATGGATTGCACGCAAAATCTAGGATTCGTGAAGTATCCGGTGGCGATATTCGCAAGCAGTTAAGAGCCGGTAAAGTTGTGGTGGTTGCGGGATTTCAAGGAGTGAATGATAGCGGAGACTTAACCACCTTTGGCCGTGGTGGATCGGACCTGAGTGCGATTGCTTTGGCGGGTGCCTTACGGGCCAATGGCTGTCAGATTTTTACGGATGTGGAGGGGGTTTTTACCGCTGATCCTAGAATTGTCCCCAATGCAAGAAAGATTGAAGCCATTAATTATGAGGAAATGCTGGAATTAGCCAGCAGTGGCTCCAAAGTTATGCAGACACGGGCTGTGGAGTTTGCCCAAAAACATAACATCCCCTTTGAAGTTCGTTCAACCTTTTCAACCAAATCTGGAACCAACGTGAAGAAAAAAGTAAAGTCCCTAGAAGATACCCTCGTGAGTGGTGTCGCCATCGATAAAAACCAAGTTCGTGTAAGCATCACTGATCTACCCGATCGTCCCGGTGCCGCTGCGGCCATTTTTAAAGTTATGGCAGACTCCGGAGTCATCGTGGATATGATCGTTCAAAATGTGGCTCGCAATGGCAAAGCCAACCTTACTTTCACCGTTCCTTCTGAGGATGCCTTTCGTGCGGAGAAGGCGTTGAAAGAGCATTTTTCGGATGGAGTGAGTGGTAAATTAGGCAAAAGCACAAACATTGCTAAAGTATCGGTTGTTGGGGTGGGGATGCGCTCCCATTCCGGGGTCGCTTCCACTTTCTTTGAAGCTCTTGCCAATGCCGGAATCAATATGCTGATGATCAGTACATCTGAGATCAAAATTTCAGTGGCCGTAAGTCCCGACCAGGGAGATGAGGCAACCCGGGTTGCCCATGTTGCTTTCGAGTTGGGGAAGTAGTTTCCTACTGGCATTTTGTTCGCATGGAATTCATCAGCACCCGGGGCTTTTCGGATTCTGTAAGTTTTACGGAAGCAGTATCCCAGGGGCTCGCTCCAGATGGTGGGCTTTACCTGCCCCGTGACTTTCCAGATTTTACCCCCTTTTTAGGCACCTGGGAGAATCTTCCTTATGAGCAGCTTTGCTTTGAGTTCTTTAAGTTGTTTGCCACTGACATGGACCCATCGATCCTGCAGGACTGTATCGAGCGTGCCTACCGGAAGTTTTCAGTGCCAGATGTTGCCCCACTCGTGCCAATTACCGAGAAGTGGAAGGTTTTGGAACTTTTTCATGGGCCAACTCTTGCCTTTAAAGACTTTGCCCTTCAATTGCTTGGTAATCTTTATGAGGCTCAAATTGCCCGAGACGGGAAAAACCTGACTATTCTTGGTGCCACCTCTGGTGACACAGGTGCTGCGGCTATATCGGGACTTGTTGGGAAGAAGGGGGTCGAGGTATTCATTCTTTACCCGAACGGAAAAGTTTCTCCGCTGCAGGAGCGGCAGATGACATGCACCGAAGCGAGCAATGTTTATCCCTTGGCGATTGAGGGAACATTTGATGATGCCCAAAAAACGGTGAAGGAGATATTTGCTGATTTATCTTTTCGTGAAGAAGTTGGTTTATCCGCGGTTAATTCGATCAACCTTGCTCGAATTTTAGCCCAGAGTGTTTATTACCTCTATGCCTGGCTTCGCTTGGGTCCTGATTTAAGGGAATCCACTTCTTTCGTCGTCCCAACTGGAAATTTTGGAAATGTATTTGCTGGTTGGTTGCTGACAAAGATGAATGTACCCGTTCATGAATTTCGGGTCGCCACCAATCAGAACGATGTTCTGCACAGGTTATTTAATTCGGGTGAATATTCTTTGTCTGAAGTGAGCCCAAGCCTTGCCCCGTCCATGGATATCCAGGTGGCTTCAAATTTCGAACGCCTGCTTTATTTTATGGTGAACAAGGATTCGGTAGAGGTGCGTGAGATCATGGACACCTTTCGGCAACATGGTAGGTATTGCTTTGAGGATTTTACTGCGGGAGGTTTTTCGAGTTGCCGGGCAACGGATGTAGAGATTTCGGAGCTTATCCACAAAGTATGGAAAAACCATAACTACCTCGTGGACCCCCATACCGCTTGTGCATTCAAAGATTTAGACCCCTCTCAAGATAGTGTTATTCTGGCAACCGCCCATCCGGCTAAGTTTCCATCTGTGTATGAAAAAGTACAAATGGAGATACCCAAATCTCCCATTCTTGAATCCTTGCTCTCAATTGAGCCCACTAAATATGAGGTAGGGGTGGATACTGATTCAGTACGATCTTTCATCTTGGATAAATTAGCAAAGTAGGCGGACCGTAAGACTAAATTTAAGGTGTGAATCTATCTTCAACCGAGGCTGAAGTTGTTATTGTTCGTGGCGGAGGCTTGGGTGATTTTTTGCTAACCTTGCCTTTGCTGTATAAAGCGGTAAAGCGGTATGATGCTGTCCACCTGTTTACTAGAACCCCGTATTTTCAATTGCTTGGGGAAGCGATTAAAAAAAGAGTTCAGCTCTATGATCTTGATGCTTGCGTAACAGAATTGAAAGCAATGAGTGAAGGACGAGATGTAGTTAGCTTTTGGAATGATTCTGCATGGATTAAGGAGCTGGAGGAAGCAGGTGCAAAAAAAATCAAAGCCTTAAACCCAAGACCGCAAAATTCAGAGCATTTTGTTTCGGGTTATTTCAACGAGTTACAATGGAGGGCGGATCGCCATGTTTTTAATCATTCATGGTTGGGTGACCGGTGGAACCCAAAGAATCAAACCTTATGGGTTCATCCCGGCAGTGGCAGCAGGGAAAAAAATGCCCCCGTCGACTGCTTTCTTGAACGGGCAAGTACTTGGCTGGAAAAAAAGCAATCCCATCGGGTGGTTTTTTCTTTTGGTGAGGCAGATCTTGTTTTGATGTCCGAGATTAAAAGTTCGCCGATTGCTGAACAAGCAAGATGCACTTGCTATGAGATTTCCTGCCTGAAGGAATTCCTGGATTCTCTGGCGAATGAAGCTGGCTGTTTTGTAGGAAACGATTCCGGACCCACTCATATGGCTGCTATGTTGGGCATTCCCACAGAAGTCATTTTCGTTTCCACTGACGCAAGAATCTGGAAGCCCCTAGGCCCCCGGGTGAAACTACTCGGAGGCGAGTAAGATTTTATAAGATACGGAGTCAACCAAGGCTTCCCAGCTGGCGGTAATTACATTATCACTCACCCCGATCGTTCCCCAAGTCTTTTCCCCATCGGTGGATTCGATGTGCACGCGGGTGATAGCATCTGTCCCCAGGTTACTTTCTAAGATCCGAACCTTAAAGTCCACGAGACGGACCTGGCCAATGTATGGGAAATCTTTTTCTAACGCTTGCCGTAAGGCATGATCCAGTGCGGAGACCGGGCCGTTTCCTTCGGCCACGGTGTGCCGGATTTCATCTTTAATTTTGAGCTTCACCGTTGCTTCGGATGAAGTTTCGCCCGTGCCTTCTCCATTGCCTACGCCAACATGGTAGCGAAGGACATCGAAGGCAAAATTTTCACCCCTTAAAAACCTACGGAGTAGCAGGTCAAAAGAAGCATCAGCAGATTCATATTCATAGCCTTTAAACTCGAGTTGTTTTAATTCCTCCAGGAATGATTTCATCTCAGGGGAGCGTCCATCCACATCCATGCCCATTTCCTTTGCCTTCATCATGATACTGCTTCTGCCTGACATATCAGACACCAGTACCCGGGTACGATTCCCTACAATTGCCGGATCTATGTGTTCATAGCTACGGGTTGACTTGGCGGCAGCATCTGCATGCACTCCACCTTTATGAGCAAAGGACGCAGCTCCCACATAAGGGGCACGAATGTCGGCACGCAAATTTGTGGCATCGTCTACAAAAAGGGAAAGGTCGCGAAGCTTTGACAAATGATTTTTGGAGTTCGTATGCTTACCCATCTTTATTTCAAGATTGGGGATGATGGTGGTCAGGTTGGCGTTTCCGTTTCTTTCTCCATACCCATTCATTGTCCCCTGTACCATAACGGCACCGGCCTCTACGCCAGCTAAACTGACAGCCACTCCTACTCCTGCGTCGTTGTGACAGTGTACGCCAATTTTTGAGTTAGGGAATCTGGCCACGACCGCAGAAGTGATTTCTGAAAAGGGGGTAACTAATTTCCCACCGTTTGTTTCACACAATGTTAAATAATCGGCTCCTCCTTTCTCGGCAGCCTCAAGTGTGGACATTGCATACTCAGGGTTGTCGAGAAATCCGTCAAAAAAATGTTCGGCATCATAAATCACCTCTTTGCCTTGTTCTTTAAGGTACCGAACGGTGTCTTCAATCATGGCAAGATTCTCTTCCGGCGTAGTGCGAAGGACATCGGTTACATGAAGCAGCCAAGTCTTTCCAAAAATCGTAACCACAGGAGTATCCGCTTCAAGAAGCAGCTTAACTTGGGGGTCATCCTCAACATTCACAGAGGCTCTACGGGTGGAGCCAAAGGCGGCAATTTTGGAATGCTTGAGGTTGAGGCTACCGGCTTTTTCGAAAAAAGCCATATCCCTGGGATTGCTTCCCGGCCAACCTCCTTCGATGTAGTCCACTCCAAATTGGTCCAGTTTTTCAGCTACTCGGAGTTTAGCGGCTACCGTAAAGGAAACGCCCTCAGCTTGTGATCCATCCCGGAGGGTGGTGTCATAAATTATGATGTGATTTTCTTTCATGTTCAAAAAATGGTTAAGGAGTTTTTTTGATCCAGCCTTATAATCGGCAAGTGATCAGGGAAAGCCCGCTGCTCGCAATGTGGATCGCGAGCGTCGGGCTACCAAATTCGTAAATTGGAGTTGCTATAAAGAGCCAATGAACTGAGGATTCTTGAAAACATACACTTACACTATGAGCTCGCTTCGCCTTGGCAATGGCAAACCCCCATGGGTATTAACCGTAAAGTAATGAAACCGGAATTGAACCTTAGCTTGGAATTAATTGGAGCTCTCAAACGAAATTTTTTCCAAACTGTGTTGATTGACTATGGTTTACCCAAGGTGGTTCAGGTAAGCAGGGGGACATTACTTGTCCTAGCATTGGAGTTGTCCAAAGAATTAAGGGATCATACGGTAGATAAAAGGGTAGGGGTGGTTCTTCCTCCGGGGTTAGGAGGCGTACTTGCCAATGTGGCTCTTTTTCTCGCCGGTAAAATTCCCGTAAATTTAAATTTTACATTAGGCTCGGAAAGCCTGAGCTATGCCTTGGAGAAAGCAGAGATTGAGACGATCATATCGGCCGAAGTGCTCAAGGCTAAACTCCCAAGCTTTCCATGGGTCGATGATTTCTTTGATATTTCAAAATGGGTCCAGGCTAAGAGAAAGAGGAAGGGATATTTAATTTGGCGGCACTTTGTTACTTTTTTTAGCCCGTTATCTTCGTTGCTACCCAAATCAGACAAAGCTTGTAAGTTCGAGGAAGAGGCAGCCTTACTTTTCACATCCGGCAGTTCCGGAAATCCCAAGGGCGTACCCTTAAGTCATAGAAATTTGATTTCCAATTGTGAGCAAATTCAACAGCTTGGGTTATTCGAACCTCAGACTAAAATTTTGGCAAACTTGCCCTTGTTCCATTCCTTTGGTTTTACAGTTTCCACTCTTTATCCCTTACTTTTTGAACTACAGATGGTCTGTGTGCCTTCTCCCTTGGATGTAAAGTTGAGCTTACAAGCTATTGAAAATGAAAAAATCAAAGTTCTTTTAGGTACGCCCACTTTTTTGCGAGGTTATCTGCGGAAAGCAGAAAGAGATCAGGTTAGAAGTATTGGTTATGTTATAGCAGGTGCGGAAAAAACGCCCGTGGGGTTCAAGGAGAAATGGGAATCCATGTGCGTCTGCCATTACTTGGAAGGCTATGGCTTAACCGAAGCGTCGCCCGCCATTTCCTTTAATTTGCCGAATCAAAAGAGCCATGCAAATTCTGTGGGTCGACTCCTCCCTGAGATTAAATGCAGGGTTATCTGTCCCGACTCATCTAACGAATTAGATGTTGGGCAAACTGGCTTACTTTGCTTTCAGGGGCCGAATATATTTGCTGGATATCTGGGTGAACTGGAGCTAAACAAAAAAATCTTTGACCAAGATGGGTGGTTTCAAACTGGAGACCTTGGCCGGATCGACCAGGATGGTTATTTGTTTATTGAAGGAAGGCTTTCTCGATTTTCTAAAATAGGTGGAGAAATGGTACCACACGGTAAAATAGAAGAGGAAATAACCAAGCTTTTCATGCCAGGAGAAGTCGAGGAACCGGTTTGCGTAATAACCGGTGTCTCTGACTCAGTAAAAGGTGAAAAACTCCTCCTTTTCTCCGTCATTGAGATTGATATGAAGCAGTTGCGAAAAAAAATGCTGGCAGGGGGCATGCCCAATCTTTGGATTCCCAAGGAAATTAAGTTGGTCAAAGAAATTCCTATGCTTGCCAGCGGCAAAGTGGACTTTCAAGCATTGCGGAGCTTGGGCTAGCCATGAAATCTCCGAAAGACTAGTGGGAACTATACAAATGTCACATTTGAAGAGTGTTTTGGTAGGCCGGCCGGGACTCGAACCCGGAACCAATGGCTTAAAAGGCCACTGCTCTACCGATTGAGCTACCGACCCAAAACGAAGTTGGTTAGTAGTATAGAAGGGGACCCGGTTCGTCAACAATCAACATATGGTGTTAAAATTGCAGGAAATTTGCTTAGGTCTTTTCTAAATTAATCAATCCATGGATTGTTCCAGTTACTTTTTTAAGATAGAAATTTGAATCATTGGTTGTCATTTGAAAACCTTGCCTCGTTTAAATTCTTACCATAATTTTTGGCCTTAGATGCAGTCTGCCGAAATATGAAAGAGCCAGTTCCCCCCTTTGATGCTTACGAAGGAGACGAGCCCTTTGTTTTCATAAGTTATGCCCATGACGATGCCTCACTAGTCTACAAAGAGATCAGCCGTTTCCATGATGCTGGATGTAATATTTGGTATGACGAGGGGATTGATGCCAGCGAAGAGTGGCCAGAGGCAATTGCCAAGGCTGTTATTGATTGTGCGGTTTTCGTTATTTTTATAACACCTAGATCAACAGCTTCCATTAATTGTCGGAATGAAGTCAACTTGGCTCTTAATGAGGGGAAGCCGTTTCTGGCTATTCATTTGGAAGAAACCGAACTACCTCCCGGCCTTCGTTTACGCATGGGCGATCTTCAGGCTATTTTTCGCCACAACATACCGGTCGAACGTTACGAAAGAAAATCACTGGGTTCCCTCTATCAACTTCTCGGAACAAAGCCGACTGATAAATTGATACAGGGAATGTTTAAAGACTCACTTTCTGCGGAACTATTAAATCAATTGGTAAAAAAAGGAAATATTCCCAGTCTCGGGGGAGAAGAGGTTGAGATCACTGCTTTCTTCAGCGATATTCAATCTTGTTCTTCCTATTCCGAATCACTTTTACCGAGTCAATATGTGTCTCTGATAAATGAATATCTCACGTCCATGACGGATGTACTCTATGAAGCATGTGGCACATTGGACAGGTATATCCAAGACGCTATTGTGGCCATGTTTGGTGCACCCGTTCCATTTCCTGATCATGCTTACAAAGCTGTGAAGGCATCCCTGCTTTTTCAAAAGCGGCAACATGAATTATGTGAAAAATGGAAGGGTGAGGGTAATAAATGGCCGAAAATTGTATCCCACATGCAAACTCGTGTTGGGTGCAATACTGGAAGAGCAATCGTGGGCAATATCGGACCGGATCATCGCTTTGATTTTTCTATGGTGGGACCAACAGTGAACCTCGCCGCTCTTTCAGAATCCAGAGCCAAGGAGTTTGGGGTTTTCTGTATGGTCACTGATAATACCCAAAAAGCATCCATGGCAGCCAATGACAATATTGCCTTTCGATACCTGGATAATGTTAGGGTAAGGGAAGGGCAGCAGACCGTTAAACTTTATGAAGCCGTGGGTTTTAAGACTGACCTTTCGCAAGAAATTCAGGATTGCCTCGACTGTTACAACCAAGGTGTGAGTAAGTATCTTTCTCTGAATTTTGCTGCGGCCATAAATTTATTTGAGAAGTCTAAGCTTTTGGAACCCAACCAACCAAATGTGAACTCCGGTACCAATAAGAATCCATCCACTGTCTTACTTGACCGATGCCGTTCATTGATGGAAAAACCTCCAAGCGACAATTGGGATGGGGTTTTTCCTTAAACATAAATCACAGGTCGTGGATTTATCGTTTTAGTGTCTATCTTCACTAAGTGGTTTAAGTTTAAGTTATTTCTTGTTAGCTCAAAAGACGGATTTTAAATTCCAGTTTAATTTGACATGGAATAGCCGAAAACATGAAATGGTTCTGTAAGCATATTTCATATTTCAGTAAATAGCTTAAGTTTTGATAGTTCAAAGACCATATTTAAAATATATCATAAACAATTTCATTTAATCCAATTTTTTTGTTGACGGAAATCCTCTCTCCTTAAGTTTTAAGCCTTCAAATATCTACAAAATGCCCTATGAGTACAGAACCACAAAATTCAAAGCCGAAATTTAAACTCTCCAAGAAGTCGAGTTCCAAAGGCGGGAAAAAGCCATCCTTAAAATTAGGAAAAAAAACACCGGGTAAATTATCTTTAAAACCTAAAGGGCCCAACCCTGGTCTTGCAGATATTCCTCCTGCTGGTATCACACAACCCCCCATGCCGGCATCTGCAGTGCCTGCTTCTGATCCAATTCCTGTCAATTTACCTGCCCCCGATTTACAACCAGAGGAAGCTGGGTTACCTTCCGTATCAGAACCAATTTCTGCACTGCCCCCTATGCCCGAAGTTCCATCCGGAGTAGAGGAGGTACCCGCACCAAGTGAAGAGCTGCCACCTCCTCCAGTTGTGGACGATGGTGGGCCATTATTTGAATCACCATCCTTTGGTGCAGACGCTCCTGTCCCCGCTCCAATCCCCGCTCCAATATCTGAACTGCCTCCTATGCCTGAAGTTTCACCCGGAGCAGAGGGCATACCCGCACCAAGTGGAGAGCTTCCTCCCCCCTCCGTTCCTGATGATGGTGATCCAGTAATTGAGCCCTCACCCTCGGGGGTAGATAACTCAGTACCCGCTCCTCTCACAGAGCCAGTTTTGGGACTTCCTCCGGCACCAGAGGTGCCAGCAGCACTTGATACACTGCCTGCAGGCGAAGCCCTTCCCCCTCCTCCGCCCCTTGGCATGGAGGCGGTTTTACCGGACCCTGAATTTTCCCAAGGAGATGTACCATCACCTCCGCCTCTTCCCGAGCCTAACCCTGAAATGCCAGTAATGTCTGAAACGATAAGTGAATTGGAAGATTTATCCGGTGACAGTCAGGCTTTACCACCGCCACCTCCACTTGGAGGCACGGTTGAAACTGAAGAAAATTCAGAAGGTTTACCGAAAGCCAGTGATGTTTTGCCTTCTCTCCCGCCTTTTGGAGATGTAGATAACTTGCAGGGTACACAAGAAGAGGAAATGTCCAGTGGATTGTCAGAAAGTCCTTCAAGTACAAATTCTCAAACTGAAGAGCCGCTAGATAACGAAACGATACTTCCCCCAGTTTCAGAAGGCCTACTGCCATCGGTGAAGGATGTTCCATCGGAAGATTCAGAAGAAGAAGGTCAGGGTGATCTGCCTGATTTGGCACCTTCGAATTCAAATAGCTCGGCTAATCCTGAAGATATTAATGATTTAAGTTCTAAAATTAATGAGTTAAAGGAAGCGGTATCCTCTCTTTCCAAAGAAGTTTCCCGTTTGAAGTCCGAATCTCGTGAAGAGCTCGATAGCTTATTTAAAAGAGTCGATGAATTGGATGATGTGCCTGCTGCATTAAAGTCCGAAGATGAAAAAGTTGAGGATTTGAGTAAATCTCTCGAATCCCTCAAGTCTAATCTTGGTCAGGAGATGGAATCATTTAAAAACCTCATCCAAAGCCAAATTGAGCATAAGGTGTCGGATGGACCCTCTATTGAGAATGCCAGTTCTTCACTTTCTCAAAGTGGTGAGGTTAAATGGGAAAAGGAACAGTTTGTTGTAGTGGCTCAGGATGAAAATGCAGGAGAGTCATCACCACTTGATATATTCATTACAAATTCTGAAAGTGATGCCCTTGAAAAGGTTCATTTCAATATGACAAATGACAGACCGATTTATTTCCTCTACCCTAATACATTGGCTGCTGACTATAACGAAAAGTATTGAGAAAAGGTGAAATTTGTCTAACGATTTGCTTGATTTCAAGGTGAAACAGAGGCAAGCCACCACCTTTTAATCAACTACCTGTAAGGCATTTTTGGACAATTGCTTACAATAAGCCTAAAAAGCCAAATACAAGTAAGAGCACAGCGATAGTTCCCAGGCTGTAAAGAGTGAGAAGGGGTAAAAGCATGGGCCATTTTTCTCTTTCGTCGAGATCCGGTTCGCAGCTTACTTTTTGCTCTGCAATTTTTCTTTGTATATACATTGCCTTTGCTCTTTGCTCATCTCCCTCGGCGTTTTCCAGGCATTGATTGAAAAGCGCTTGGTCCATCAACTCATTGTCGATCTCATGGGATGCTTTTATGAATTCAGGTGAATGCATGATTAGTAATAAAAATCGATTGCTTCCTTAGCAAATATTCGGCGTAATTGCACTGCTCAAATGAATCGATCGATTGAAATACTACAAATTCTTCGTGGTGGCATGGAGACTATGCTTCGAAATGTAGAGCATTCTAGCGTGCGTTATACTCGAATTTTTAACTTCGATGAGAAGCGGGTGGGATTGCGTATGGAAGTATCCGAAAAGGGTGAGGCTTTTTTACCCATGGGCAGAATTGATGTCCTTGAAATTCCCACGAATAATGGGCGGGTCACTTGTTCGTGTACTTTAACGGAACTACAAACTGGAAACTCACAAAGAGTGATTCTTCGTTTGAAAAATAATCAAGAACGAGAAAAAGAATGCGAGAAAGTCTTTAGCTTCTTTCGCAGAGTTTTATCCATCCAGGAGAAACAATCAAGCTCCAGGCCATCAACTGCCCATACGGCCGAACAACAAAAAACTCCCCCACAGGAAGGGTTTCCATTGGACTCAAGAGGGGCCCACAGGCAAAGCCCAAAAGAGGATTAGCGTTTGAAAAGCTGACCGGGTTTAAACTGAGTGAGTGGGCCAAACTCCTTCAGTTTATCTAAGTTGATCCTTTCAGAGTCTCCAACCACAGAGATCAACAGAGACTTGGGCTTGATCTCCTCTTCGTAGAATTTTTGAAGGTCTGCCATTTTCATGTCTCTCACTTTTTCGTAACGGTCTTCCCTGGGATCACCCTGCAGGCCCAATGTTTTGATGTCGAAGGCAAAGCCGGGTATACTGCGGGAAGCAATAGGGTTTGTGCGATAGGTACTCAGGATAGAGGTGTGGGCTGATTCCCAACGGGTTTCGTTGATGGGCATATTGTCCAACAGGTCAATGAACGCATCGAGGGCCTCAATCGTCTTATCTGCCTGACACCCAATCGCTCCCACCAGAATATTTTCCTCCCTGGGTCTAGTGGGAGTAAAATAATGGGCCCATGCGGAATAAGCGAGTGCTCTTGCCTCCCGTAGCTCTTGAAAGACCAGACCGGCCATGCCTCCTCCGAAATATTCATTGTATAGTTGAGCGGAAGGGATTTTACTTTCATCAAATGTGCCGGCTGAACACTCAAGCCTGACTTGAGCCTGGGCCATTTCCTTTTCGACAAAGTAAATTTGGTTACTGGGAGCCTGGAAGGCTCGATTTGGTACATGGCTAGGGGTTGCAATGCTCGGGGTTTGGCCAATAAAACTACCTAAGACGGTAGCTTCCACTTCCTCAATTGAGCGGGGTCCGAAATATAAAATACTTCTTTTTACTGATAGCACATCGGTAATTAGTGCACTTAAACTCTTGGGGCTAGAGGCATTGAGTTCTGCGTCCGATGGACGTTTGAGGTAGCGAGATTCTGAGCCATACCGGTGGAAGTGAGCCAGTGCATTACTAAGAGCCCGTGGATCTTTTTGTTCATCATCCCTTTCGGAAAGCATAATTTTTACAGTTTGCTTCCAGGTGTCGTCCGTGAGGGTGGGTGATTGAAGATGTTTCTCGGTCAGGTCAAGGGAGGTTTCAAAATTTTCATCCAGTCCGTTTAAGGAGAAGCTCGTATGATGCTCGTGCACCCCAAACCCAAAATCTGTCGCGAGTTTATACCATTCAATTTTAAGATCCTCCGAAGAGATATCACCCGCACCTGCACGGTTAAGCATTCGCCGGACATAGGGAAGCATTGGTTGATGGTCATTACCCATTTCCATGCGTACTTCTATGGAAAATAGATCGTTGAGAGGGTTGGTTACATGGAATAAGGTAACGCCGGGAGTAATCTCTTTGGTTTGATAGTCTTTACCAACCTGGATAAATTTGGGCTCAAACCGGTTGTGAGGGATTTTGGCCACATCCTCCATGAATTCCGAGGATTTATCCGGGTCGATTTTTAAGGGATCGATTTTAGGCTTTTCTATGCTTGGCAGGTCGTGTTGTTGATCAATCCTAAAACCAGCCACATAATTGGAGAGGTAGTATTTATTCGCTACACGAATGATCTCCTCTTTAGTCACTTCCTCAAGGTCAGCAATTTCATTTGCCATGGTTTCCCACTCGACAAATGAAAGAAATGTATCCCGTAGCATTTCTACCCGTTTGGGGTTACTTTCGAGGTTTTCTTTCTGCCTTTTTTTGAAATCATTGATAACTGCGGGAAGAATCCATTCTTCGAATTCCCCCTTTTTGACAAGTTCTACCTGGGAAAGAAGAAGGCGTTCGACCTCCTCCATGCTTTGTCCGTCTTTGGGCATGCCGTACAGGTAGTGCGCACCCAGATCATTGTAATTCTGGGGGAAGCAACCAGCCGAACGAACAGCTTGTTTTTCCACAAGGTTAAGGTTGATCAGTCCCGCAACGGAATTGTCCAAAATCATATCAATCAACCGTAACGCTGGGTAATCTTCATGAAACCGGGGGGCGGTTTGAAAAGCCAGCAGGACTTGTTCCTCGCCCAAATATTTAACCTCTACAAATTCCCGTCCTTGCAGTGGTTTTTCTTCCCAAGTGGGCTCAGGTCGTAGTGAGCTTTGGTTTTGCCAGGAAGAGAAATACTTTTCAATGAGCTCGATGGTTTCCTGGACTTCAATATCCCCCGAGATGCAAATAGCCATATTTTCCGGGACATAATGTTGGGCATAAAATTCTTCAATGGCTGTGATCGAAGGATTTTTAAGGTGCTCGATGGTCCCAAGAGTCGAC
Organism: Opitutales bacterium; assembly: GCA_965661905.1. Lineage (GTDB taxonomy): Bacteria > Verrucomicrobiota > Verrucomicrobiia > Opitutales > Seribacteraceae > Seribacter. The sequence goes on along the minus strand of CBFIFQ010000032.1, from coordinate 5,850 downwards.
TGCTGACCATAGGGGTGAACCTTGAAAAGCAAATTGTTAACTTCCCGGTTCAGTAGTCTGTCTTTGTTATCGATAGCTCTGTTTTTCTCTTCGTAAACAGTTTCAAGTTCCGTGTGGAAAAGTCGGAAAACAGGATTGGCAAAACGTTCCGACTCAATTTTGGCCCAATGTTCAAGACGGTTGGCTGGGAGATCGACTTTGTAAACAGTTTCTTCGTGCCAAGTGTGGGCGTTTATTCCTTTACCCCCAATGTCGCTGTAGACCTTATCCATTTCATTAGGAACGGCAATCTTGGAAGCTTCTAGGGAAATACGATTGATTTCCTCATAGATTAGAGCCCGTTTACTCTCGTTAGATTCCTGAGACCTTTTCTCATACAAATCGGTTATTTGGTCTAGGAGGGGTTTTTCTTTGGCAAAATCCGTGGTTCCAAAGTTCTTCGTCCCCTTAAAGAGTAGATGCTCCAGGTAATGAGCGAGCCCAGTATTTGTGCTAGGGTCGTGCTTACTTCCTGCCCGGGTGACAATTTCTGCATAAAACCGAGGTTCTTCTTTGTTCGGGCTCAGATAAACGGTGAGACCATTGGTAAGCTTATGCTCAAACACCTGCATGGAACTATCAGGTTGGTCATTAAGGGAAACTTCGGGGGTGGTTTTAGAATTGGGTAAATCGGAGGCAGGGCAGGAAGTCATAAGAATTAAAATCAAGGAGCTAAGTGATGAGAAGAATAAATTTTTTTGGGTGTCCATTGGTTCGATCAGGGTTGAAAAGATTCAAGGATTGGTGATATTGACAGAGTTTGAATTGGCAAACAAACGAAAATGAAATTTTATCAATACCAAAAATGTGAATCTTGTCGAAAGGCAAGGAAGTGGTTGGACGAAAATGGGTATTCCTATGAAAGTATTGAAATTAGAGAATCTCCACCGACTGCAAAAGAATTGAAGGGTATGCTTGCTAAGCACGGAGGGGAATTTAAGAAGCTATTTAATACATCGAGCAAGGACTACCGGGATCCTGAGGTGAAGGATAAGCTTGCTCAGATGAGTGAAAATGAGATTTTAACTTTGTTGTCATCTCGGGGGAATTTAATAAAGAGACCCTTCTTGATTGGTAAGAATTTGCACCTCCAAGGTTTTAAAGCTGAAATTTGGGAGCATGCCTTTCAGGGTTCCTTGCAAGGAAGTTAGCCTGTTAAGGAAGATTAACCATACCAAAAACATAGGATATAATAAAATAATGAATAATGAGATACCTCAAAATTGGGTAAACGCGGTAAACGCTGGCAATCTCGATGCAATTATGGATTGTTATGATGAAAATGCTTCGCTTTTTGCCACCTTCGAGCAAATGCCGATCACGACTCGTGAGGGAATAAAAGATTATTTTGTTGGCTTTACGAGCCGGGAAGGGGCGGGAGTAGAAATCAAACAATCTTCGCAACATGTTGAAGATTTTGGTGACGGCTCCTATCTCGCCACTGGTTTGTACGACTTTTACTACACCGAAAACGGTAGCGAAGTGAGGCATCCTGCCCGTTACACTTTTATGGTAAGGGTTGATCAACAAGGAAAGATCGCACATCATCATTCATCCTTACTTCCCTCATCTTAGAAAAATACCCATCTCACAATCGCTTTAAACATCATGTTAAGTCCCCAAAAAACACTCGACACCTATTATTTAGAGGCACGCCGTGACTTACTTGAAGTTGCGGCAATGCTTGACCGGTATGATCAAGCGGTTAAGCGAGATGGAGAAAAAGCCGAGAATGAATCGAAAAGATTTTCCCTTTTGAAAGCGATGGAGATCCTTTCTAAGCCAGATCATCCAAGTGCGAATCGTGCGGAGCAATTACTCAATCATTTTTCAGAGATTTCCTGATCAACCACCTTCTTTGCCATGCAAATCATTCAACCACATTATCATGCCATTGCCCGGACAGCTCAGGATTACGAGCGCATGGCTATGTCTGGAGTAGTCGCAGTATGTGAACCCGCTTTTTGGGCTGGTTTTGACCGCAGACACCCTGAAACGTTTATTGATTATTTCGCCCAAATTTCTGAATTCGAACCTACCCGGGCAGCCGAGTTTGGTATCCGGCATTATTGTTGGGTTGCGGTGAACCCCAAGGAGGCGGAAAACCGGGAACTGACCCAGGAAGTTCTGAAGCAAATGCCAGAATTTTTGGAAAAGCCAACATGCCTAGGGGTTGGTGAAACTGGGCTCCATAAATCGACAGCCAATGAGATTGAGTCTTTGCAGGCTCATGTGGAGTTGGCGATGGAACACGATCAATTAGTTCTTATTCATACTCCTCATCTTTCAGACAAAGCTCATGGAACCAAGACGGTGCTGGAAGTGCTTGCTGGCATGGATGTGAATCCGGATAAAATCTGGATTGATCATGTGGAGGAGCAGACCATTGAACCGGTTTTGGATGCTGGTTACTGGGCAGGTATGACCCTGTATCCTGTGACCAAGTGTAGCCCCCGTAGAGCAGTTGACATCCTCGAGAAGTACCCAAGAGAAAGGTTATTGGTGAATTCATCGGCAGATTGGGGCCCAAGTGATCCTTTTACTTTGCAGGAGTCCATCGTAGAGTTCCGCAGACGAGGGCACAGCCTGCAGGATGCGGTCGAGATTTATCATAACAACCCGTGTCGTTTTCTTGGGCAGAACCCAAAGTGGGACATTAAGCCAATCACAATTTCAGAATAGGGCTGTATGTCTTTACAACTTTACGACACCCTGACTCGGGAGAATCAGGAGGTTTTTCCAATGGATGGGGAAAGCGTTCGTTTCTACGGATGTGGCCCAACGGTATATGGCCCCGCTCACATTGGTAATTTTAGAACTTTTGTCATGCAGGATGTTTTTCGTCGGGTGCTTGAGACATCCGGTCAGAAAACCTATCATGCCCGTAATTTGACTGATGTTGATGATAAGACTATTCGGCAGTCTCAGGTTGAAGGAGTCCCACTTGGTGATTTTACTGAAAAGTGGACGGATCGGTTTCGTCAGGATTGTGAGGCACTCAATCTGCTTTCGCCCCACATAGAACCCTCGGCAGTTGGCCATATTCCTGAGCAGATTGTTTTAATTCAGCGATTAATTGAGCGTGGGAAAGCTTATCAGGCGCCCGATGGCTCCGTTTATTTTAATGTGGGGTCATTTGAGGATTATGGACGCCTTTCGCGTTTAGCAGACCGGGAAATTACAACATCCGATGCTGACCGTGAAACCTCAGATGAATACGAAAGGGATTCAGCAGCCGATTTCGCCCTCTGGAAAGCTCGAAGAGAGGAGGACGGAGAAAATTACTGGGATTCCCCTTGGGGAGAGGGCAGACCTGGTTGGCATATTGAGTGCAGTGCAATTTGTATGAAACACTTGGGGGAGAGCTTTGACCTTCACTCCGGTGGGGTTGACCTGGTTTTCCCTCATCATGAAAATGAAATTGCGCAAGTGGAAGCGGCCACCGATAAACCCTTTGCCCGCCATTGGTTTCATATTGCTCATCTCATGGTGGAGGGAAAGAAGATGAGTAAATCTTTGGGGAATCTATACACCTTGGATGATTTAGCTCAAAAAGGGTACCAGGCACAGGAGGTCCGGTATGTCCTACTGTCCGGAAGCTATCGCCAACCCCTTAACTTTACATTTGATTCGATGCAAGCTGGACGCAAAGCATTATCCAAGCTTGCTGACTTTGCTAAAAAAATTGGTTTTGAGTATAAAAATACGGATAGATTGGAATCTGATTTTGGTCCTTTCTCTTTGGTACAGGAAGCTCTTCTTTCCGATTTGAATACTCCGGAAGCACTCGGACGATGCTTTCGGTTGGTGCGCGAACTCAGTGCAAAGCTTGACCAGCCTGAAATGCAGGGGGACGAAGATGAATTACAAGCGATAAGAAAAGGATTTCAGGCGACTTGTGATGCCCTCGGCTTACAGATTAAAGCTGACAAGGTGTCGAGTGAAAAGATTCCACCCGAAATTGAAGCGCTTGCTCAAAAACGTTGGGACTCTAAACTTGCAAAAGATTGGTCTATGGCGGACCAATTAAGGGATGAATTACTTGGCAAGGGGTGGGAGGTCAAAGACAGCAAAGAAGGCTTCACCCTCAATCCAGTTTCTTTTAAGTAATCAAATAGACCTGGTATTGTTACTCAGGTCCTTTAAATCATAAGATACGGCTGATTGTAAGAAGGTCGGTGCAGCATTTATACTTAATCTGGACGGTGAGCCTTTAGCAGACGAGTCTACCTCACCTCATCCGCTACGCCGGATATCTCGTAGGTTTTGATAACCTTCATAGTTTTAAGATTAACGAAGCTCATCACACTGTTAAATTCACCCCTTACTTTATCGGTGAAAATTCTTCTTTCGATATCATCCGTGCCACTTGTTTTAACGATATTGAAGATTTTAATATCTGCATCTTCTACTGAATTCACAACTACCGCATTGTTTTCAATGGCAAGACCCGCAATATAACCATTGATGAACTTGATATCTAGCTTTGAGAGAGCTTGAGTTTCAATGAAAACTTTTTTGCCAATTACTTCAGCAAAGTCAACATCCTTGAAGGCCAGATCAATGGCATTACTCAGGGCAAGTTGCTCAATACGGGGGCGAGCGGTTGCCTCCCTGCCTACATCTGTTACGGTATCGGCACAGGAGATAAATAAATTTATGGAGAGCAGAAGCAAGATAAGTTTAATTTTCATATAGGTGATAGTTTTAGAGGTTAATAAAATGACTAAAAATCTAGTTTTGGCCCAGCAACATCTAGGATTCTATTCGAGACACGGGCACCTTTCATTGGTTTTAATAAAATCCTCTCTCTGAAATTTAAATCTTTCACCCGATTATTGACATACACCACGGTAAGCTCCTTGAATAAGTATTTACCGTTATTCGTAGGTGTTTGGAAATGATACATCGCAACCTGGGCGTCTTGGTTCTCTACTCTAGACTGACGTGAGTATTTGGAAGGCTCTCCAAGTTTATCAAGCACGGCTTGTTGAGTCATTCCCTTCGATAAGGTTGATGAATCAAAATCACGACCAAAAGAAGAGTGTTTACTCGCACAGGAAAAAATAAAAACGCAGGGTAATAGCAACATTAGATATTTCATTTAGAACTCTTTAAAAGGGAGTTAAAAAACCAATTAAATTGTCTTTTATGATTTTGGTATAAAAGACTGTCAACTAATATCCCAACTGATTTCTTTATTTATTGCCTCCTCAGTTCGACTTGTAGATCGAAGAATTTTTCTGCAAAACGCCACCTAGCAATAGATAGAGTTATTCTCAAAAGTCATGATGTTTTTTTCGAATAGATTGCAACTCCTGTGAAATTTGCACATTAAAATTACATGATGAATAATTTATCCATCCAACCTATTGGTAAGAGAGTCTCAAAATGGGGTGAAGGTCCGATTTACTGGAATGAACGACTTCTTTATGTCGATATAGAGGGGCACGCTTTGGTTCGTTTTGATCCGGAAACCGGAATGGAAGAAAGCTGGGAGATGGGAGAGCGAGTAGGTACGGTTGTTCCTCGGCACTCTGGTGGTCTTCTTTGTGCAGGTGACATGGGAATCTATTCATTCGATCCTGACACAGGAAAAAAACAATTTTTGGCAGATCCTGAAGCCAGTAAAAGGCCGGAAAATCGTTTTAATGATGGTAAATGTGACCCTGCGGGAAGGTTTTGGGCAGGTACAATTAGCACAGTCAAAAAGGAAGGGGATGCCGCCCTATACATGTTGGATGCCGAAGGTAATCTTGAAGTGAAGATTCCATCGGTGACCAATTCCAACGGCATCTGTTGGAATCCCGA
>CBFIFQ010000031.1:0-25932 GCA_965661905.1 Opitutales bacterium | reverse complement strand
CCCCGGGTAAATCAATTTCATCTGCCTTCGCTTGGATTAAGCAACCTGCTGATTCCACCACTCCGTCTCCGCGTAAAATGAAGGCACCATCTATCAATGCGAGCTCTTTGATGGTTTCGTCCATGAAAGGATTTAATATGCTACGATCCTCGGGGCCATATCCATGGAAAGGATTGAGGATTAACTGTTTTGATCTTTTGATGACTTCCTCGTGATCTCCAAGGACAAACATGGCCCCAATAGATTGACCTTCACGACCAGCGGTGGCTAAATCAGTGGAGATAGCGGTGATGCGCTCCAAGGCATCCGCGGAAACATCATTGGGGAGCATTTCATCTCCCTGTCCAATGACGGATTCAAATTCCTCGTCTACATCAACCACCAAAACCGTGTCAAATTGGCCGCTTCCAGGGATTCCGCCAATACAGCATACCCGGTCTTGGAAACCAAAAATATCTCGGGTCAATCCAAGTAAAATTGCCGCTCTGAGTTGAGAAAGACGCGAGCGGGAAAGGGTACGAACCGCAAGGGTTGCGTCCGCACGATGATGTACCTTATCCTCTTCAGATACTCCTTCTCCAGCCAAAACGACTTTGAAATTAGGAAAAGTCATCCTTGGAGCTAAGCTGGGAGGGAAGACATCGGTGAACACCAAAATAGTCGAACACTCCGCCGCCTTGGCGATTTTTGAAGCTTCGTCAGTTAGAAGTTTATTGAATTTGGTTCTTCTCCGGGCAGGGCGATCATCGGTTCCAATAAAGGCATTTCGAACCGCGGTCTTAAACTCCGCTTTTTCCCTTGCCATCCAAAGCTGATCCATGGTCGATTTGTCCTGGAAAGTCCGGGCGAGGGAGGCGAGGAAAGAAAGATAATTCTTAGCTTTCTTGCTGGCAAGAAGGAGGAATACAAAGCGAATATCTTCGTAGCTATCCTTTCCTTCGAAGGCGAGTCCCGCTGGGCATCTTCCGATTGCCAGGGCATACGGCCTTTTCATCTCTACTCGAGCATGGGGGAGGGCCACCCCTTCTCCAATGTAACTGGTCATTGAATGCTCTCGTTCTACAAGCTCATTGAGGACTTTCTTTCGCTTCGGGGCTGTAGGTAAAGCTGCTCCAAAGGTATTCAGGAGCTCGGAATAGGCAGACTTTAAGTCTTTGCTCGATAAATCAATGATTCGGTTGCTGGCAATGTATAAATCAATTCTCATCGTTTATTTATGAGCATGCCGAGAGATTTGCATGCCGCTTGAAATCAATAAGCTGAATTACTTTTCCCACTCTAGGGCACCGCTTTTCAATTCGTAAACTAAACCGGCGACAAGCACGAAGGTGAAGAAGAGCATTGGCCCTAGTATAGGAATGCCTGCTGCTACAAAGTCTCTGTGGGAAAGTACCCAAGGGATGAGAAAGACCACATCAATGTCAAAAAGAATGAACAGCATCGCTGTGATGTAGAATTTAACGGAGTAACGGGTTTCACCTTTGGTGTCTGCAGCCAGTCCACATTCATAGGGCGAATCCTTGATTTGACTTCGGGTGGCTCGTTGCCCAAAAATATGGCTCGCAACCAAGATGCCGACGCCAATGCTAAGTGCGATAAATATTTGAATTAAAACCGGTAAATAATCACTTAAAGACACATTTTTTATTTTTAATTGAATGTTGTTGCTGGGCAAGATTATTCGTTGGTCTGATAAGATTTCTGGGATTCTGAATGCTTGCCTTTCATTTCAATATTACCTTTATAAAGGTAATGATTCGAAATAACTGTATATCTAAGAAATTAAAAAAGAATAAGGGCTTTACCTTGGTCGAGATTTTAATCGTGCTTGCCTTGATCGGAATTATTGCAGGTTTATCGATGAGCAATATTGGCAGCATCTTTGGCGGATCGAAAGTCAAGGCTGCTCAGCAGTGGGTTAACAGTACTGGAGAAGCCTATGTAACGAGCTACCTTACACTTGTTGGTGAATACCCTAAATCTTTGAGTGATTTGCAAACACCCCCGAGTGGTATTCCTCCCTTTGTGAAAAGGGCTTCCGATTTAAATGATCCCTGGAAAAAACCATACCAATATCGCTACCCCGGTACGAATAATCCAAGTAGCTTTGATTTGTTTACGACCGCTCCAGACGGAAAAATGATTGGCAATTGGGATACAGGGAATTGAGTTGATTGCCAAAAAGCGGGTAAAGTCCATACAAGCTTTTAGCTTGGTTGAGATATTGCTCGTTCTTGCCTTACTTTCGGTTCTTGCCGGTGTGGTCGCTGGTAATCTTGGTGCCTTTATCAAAGGGGCAAATTTTGAGCCACCCCAGCGAGTTTTGAAAAAAGCGGTCTTGGATGCGGTCTATTACAGTAGTGAGAGGAAACGTGCTACTTATTTGAGTTATTTTGAAGAAAATGCCACTTTTTTGGTAAGCGATTCAATGGGGGTGACTCTGGCTGAACATCGGGTTTATAAAGACTTGAATGATGATGTGATTCGGGACGCAAGTAATATCCCTAAAGTATCCTTTCATGCTGTTGGACCTCTCTCGGGAGTAGAGGGCGATGGCACAAATTATGATGAAGATGAACTGGTGCTTCCTCGGGTAGTTTTTCATGCTGGTAGCAGTGTTCCTTTTCAAGTGAATTTGGAATTTGGTGATAAAGAAACTGAGATGTATTTTGATCCCTTTTCAGGTTACATCCTAAAAAAAGAAGAATGAAAGGTTCTGGGACAAAGCCCCCTTTTTCTCTTGGTGGTTTTATGCTGATCGAGGTCTTGGTGGCCTTGGCTTTATTTGGCATGGCTGCGGTTTTTCTAGTGGATGGTATTTCGGTGGCATCTCGCACCATGAGACTTATGAAAGATACCAGAGAAATGGAACAAGACCTTCTTTGGGCGAGAAGTCAGATTTTTCAAGAGCATCGTTACGAGGAATTAGAGGATGGCGGGGAAATACAAGCGTTAACCATCGGAGAGATCCAGTGGGAGACGGAAATTGAAATGACCAATGTCCTTGATCTTTACCGCGTTAAACTATCGCTGGAGTATGAGGGGAATGATGATTTGGGGATCGATTCCGGGACTCGGGTTTCAACCATGTTGCTGCTTCGACCTGGATGGGCGAATGAATCTGATTTTTCCACTGAGCGATCTAGGTTGCTAGAGGATAAAAGGGATAAAATTCGAGAGATGAAAGAGGAGAGGCAGAGAAGATGAAGAAAACGGGCTTCTCGATGATTGAGCTCTTATTAGCTATGGCCATAGGGGGCATGCTTTTGGTTGCGGCTGTCTCTTTGCTTGTTACCGTTTCTCAGGCATGGGCCAACCGACCCGCTACTCGCGATGCTTTTGATGCGCACATTAATGGGGTGGCTAATTTTCTCCATGCTACGATGGAAGAAGCCAGCTTGCCCTCAGTAAAGGGGGGGAGTAATGCGATTGTCGACCTCCAGCGCCCTGTTGGTTTTTCGGATTCAGATGAGCCATTGATTCACTTTTATCTTCGGGAGGCTCCACCATTATTTGTTTGGCCCAAAGGGGTAGCAACCCGGGTACATACCTATCTTTATATCGATGAAGACGAGGGCTTATCTTTTCTATGGTTTTCTGAGTTACAAGAATTGGAGAAAAACGAAAAGGGCCTTTTGGAACCCGAAGAAGAAAGTGATTTGATGAAGACGCCGATCAGTAAATTCTGTAGGCAAGTGTATTATTGTTATTACGGGGATGAAGATGACAAGGAGGGCGATATCAAGCAGTGGGACATTAAGGATGAATTGGAGGAAAATATACAGACCGGTAAATATCGTATCCCCGCATTTATCAAATTGGTTTTCAGATGGGATGAGGAAGACCTGGAGCGGACAATTACCCTGGCGGTGGAGTCTATTTCGCCAAATGGTTTGCAGGAGGATCCATTTTGAAGAAGACGACGGCCTTGCAAAAAAGAGGGTCTATCCTGATTTTTGTCTTAGTTCTCATTGTTCTTCTCTCAGTGATTGCCACGAGATTAATGCAAGAAACAATTCAGGAGATGCGCTATGTAAGCCAGCAACATTTTAGGGATAATCTGCGAACGCACGCCTATTCCGTACTCGATCTTAGTGTCGGGGTGCTTAATGAATTCAGAATGATAGAAAGAACATTGCATGCCCCCTCTCAGGGGTGGGGAAATCCTTTAAGTTACTCGGAAATTGAACCGTTTGAGAGTAATGTGAACTGGGATGTTCGGATTATCGATGAGTCTGGTAAAGTCCCTTTCTCTTCTACCCGGGAGGAGGATATGGTTTATCTTTTTGCAACCATGGTTTCCGATGATTCTTTGGTCGATGAAGACGATGGGCAGCCTTTTTATGATGCCTTGATGGATTGGCAGGATGCCGATGACGAAGAACGGGACGAAGGGGCTGAAGATGATTATTACGAGGATCTTACCCCGCCTTACTTTACACCGGGGCAAAGAATTGAAAATTTTGAAGAATTTAGGATGATCAAGGGGTTTGCATACGATTATGATGATCCCGATAACTCCGGTGTCTTTTACGGTGTAGACGGGATAGAAACAGCCAACTTACAAAATTTTCGGAATTCCTTTTCCTTTTTTCACGATGGTTCTGTAAATATCAACGGTGCATCTGATTTTTTGCTTCGCTTTCTGTGTGGGGAAAATGAAGGGCTTTACGAAGATTTAAAAGCAGGGCCTAGCTCTTACTCTAAGGAATCGAGTTTTTTTACTTCAATGAACGACCCAGTACTTTCTCGCATTTCCCAAAAAACAGGGATAAGATTGGGGGCCAGTGCCAGCATGTTTCGTTTGTTAATTACGGTTTCCAAGGGGAAAGCCAATTTTCAACTTCATGCCGTCATCGGACTGGATGGTGCTGACCCTCGATCGGCTTCGGGGCGAGGAAAGAAAAAGATCAAATCTAAAAGCCCGCAAAATCAAAAAATTAAATATCCTTTCCGGGTTCTTTCCTTGCGAGAAAACGAGAATTTGATCGACTGAAACCCTGAATTGAAATAAAAATAGAGGTTGAATGGAGGAAAATGCTGACAGTGGCACAGGCCTACATCTCGGAGAACTTCGCGAAATAACCCTGCTCATACCTGGGGAGCACTTTTTTTGCGAAGCAATCCCTTTGCCAAATGGTGCTCAAGATAAAGACTTGGAAGGTATTGCTTCCCTTGCTTTGGAGGACGATAGTTTTTCGCCTTATCCCATCGATCAGCTTGCATGGGGCTTTTGGGGTTCGGTTGAAATGGGGCGAATCATGGTTTTTGCCACCCCATTTATAAAACTCCGTAATTTAGGCTGGCAAAACCTCGAACACTTTCGCCGTGTCTTTCCTTCTTTTGTTTCCCTTTTAGTTGCCAAGTTTGACAAGCCAATGGTTCGGTTTCTTTTATCTGAAGAAACCCTTACGGCTGCGGCTTACCGGAAAGATTGTACGATTCCGGAATGTATTTTTTCACTGCCAGCTGATCCGAGTGATTTGGAGTCCGTGGAGGGGGCACGGGCAAAACTGCTGTCCTTATTGGATCTAGGGAAATACGAGATTGAACCTGACATTCTTGTTCTTGAAGAATTTTCCAGGACCAAAGATGGCTTTTTTAAATTTGATCACCGATGGATGGAAGGGAAAGACTCATCGCTCGAGCTAGAACAAGATGTAATGTTAGCGGCTGATGAATTGTGGAAAGTAGACCTTCGTCCTCCGTTATTTAAAGGAACAGAACAAAAAAGAAGGAGGTTATCCCGATTGAAGTGGAACGCCATGATGAGCTGGGGCCTAGGAATGGCCGCGGTTTTATTAATGTTGGCCGCGGTCAACTACCTTCGAGTTGTTGCTGCAGGTAAAGCCCTTGAGGCCCAACAGATGTTTGCCGAAGTTCCGAAAGTCCGAGAAGATCAAAAACTCCTTGAAAAGCTTAGGCAGAATAAATTGGGCGGAATTGATGTATTTGGTGCATTGGGTAGGTTGGCCGAGCATCGCGGGGTGGGACTGGATGGCCCAGACTTGTGGTTTTCCGAAGCTCATTTTGAAAGCAGAAATGAAGTGAAGTTGGAAGGGCAGGGGAAAAATGTGGAAGCGATCAATAACTTTATTGAACAACTCGAACTTAAGGAGGTTGCCTTGATTAATAGAAATAGATCAGGGGATGAAATTAGGGAAATTGAGAGTGACGGGGGAAAGACAACCTTTAGAATTGAGTTTAAATTAATGGAGGAAAATAAAGCTCAAGGAAAGGAAAAGGAATCAGGGGCGACGGAGGTAGAGAAAGACGGATGAAAGCATTAGAAAAGCTCTTTTTCCGTCTTTCTGATCGTGAGCAAAACCTTTTGGTTATTACTTTGTGGCTCCTTCTGATTGTGGTTGGGTACAAGTTTGTATTACAGTCAGCTTTAGTCGAGTATTCAACTCTTAAGGATGCTGAGCATAACATGACTATTTATCGTGAGTTTATTAAACTCAAACCTTCTATTCAAAAAGCACTGGAGCAACAAAAGATTGAGCAGGAAAATAAAAGCTATAACAAAAAGAATTTAAGCAATCGTGCTTCTACCCTTGCCGACCAAGTATTTCCCCAGCGAGACTACAGGGAGTTGGACACAATTGAGCGAGAGCGCTACTCTCAGCATCGTGTTAAAATTACATTTGAAAGAGCCAGCTATCCCCAAGTTGAGGAATACGCAACTTTGATCCGACAAGAACGTCCCTACATGTTTCTCAGCGAAGTGAAGATAGAGCCCAATTACCCCCCCAAGTCCAGACCCTATGACCCCACTACCTACGATGCTGTCTTTGAAGTTAGCTCCGTTGAATTTATCAACCAATGAAATTATCAGTCTTTAGTTTTCTTTTTTTAAGTTTTTTGCTTAGCAGTCTTTTAGCCCAAGTGCCCTTGAGCGAAGAAGGTTCTCCTCCTTTGGTGGTCCCTGCGGTGGACCCCGTCGATGATGCTGATTTTTCTTTCGGGGCGTTAACTGATCCTGAAGAATTATCTACAATATCGGGCTTGGATGATCCGATGGAGCGTCTACGCCTTCGAGATCATGATACCAATATGATTTTGGATATGATCCAAATGATTACTGGTCGGTATATTCTGCGTCCTCAAAATCTACCTGCAGTTAAGATTACATTCGACAGCATGAATGTTTTGACAAAAAGAGAGACCCTTCGGGCTCTGGAGAGCCTTCTGGCCATGAATGGAATTGGTATAACCAAAATGGATGACTTGTTTTTTAAGGCAGTTCCCGCCTCTGGGATTAATGTACATGTACCCATCTGGCTAGACGGGCCAGCATCGGTATTGAGACCCAGTCAGCGAATTTATGTGAAGATGTTTCATCTTGATTATGCTCCAGCATTGGAAGTAAGGGAGCAACTTAATCCCTTTGCGACCCCGAATGTCGGTTCTCTTATCGTTTTTGAAAAAGCGAATAGCATATTAGTGACCGACTCTTTGTTGAACCTGCAGCGTATGGAAAGGCTTCTTGACTCCATTGATAAGCCGATTAGCAAGGATGACCTGGGCATGGAGTGGATTGTCTGGCCCGTTAAGCATGCCGGGGCCAGAGAGCTGGAGAGTAAATTAAAGTCGATGATCGAAGGAAGTTTCAAACCGTTTCTTGGCGGAACCACAAAAGTAGACTCCGATGACCGGACTGGGAACCTTATCATTGTGACTCGCAAGGAAAATAAAGAGACCTTGGAATTCATCCTAGAGACTTACGATGCTCCCATTAAGATGAAGACAACCAGTAAACTTTTTAAACTTCAGCATGCTGAGTCCAAGGATATACAATCCATTTTGGATGAAGTGATTAAAAACCAGCAACGCATTAAGCAGCAAATTCAGGGAAATAAGTCGAATGCGAGGGCCTCGTCGGCCAAAAAACCTCCGACGCCCTTGGGGGCTAATAATTCCAATTCACCAGCTCAATCTTCGTCAGATTCAGGAGGAGCAGATGGTGCCCATGAATTTAGTGATTTTATAACCATCTCCTCCGATGAAAGAAGTAATGCCATCTTGGTTTACGGTACTAAGGAGGATATTTCTGAAATCGGACGAATGATCGAATCCTTGGATCAACCCCTGCCTCTGGCCCGTATCGATACTATTTTCGTGATGGTTGACTTAACCGAACAAAATCAGCGCGGGATCGACTCCCTTTTCGGTGGTTTGGAGTGGTCCAAGTACGCACGTGGTCCTAGAGGTGAAGGCTTGTTTGGTGACCCTGTGACAGGTACAACCACAGGCGATAGTTCCTTAACTAGCTCTGGTGATGTTACAGTTACTAACGCTCAGAATGAAACCTTGCAGGGTGTGCTGGGTGTTCCCGGTCTTAATACATCCATTCCTTTCCAGCTTCATGATTGGGAACTGACTGGAATTCGCTGGGAGCAAATATTTGCCTTATCATCTGAGCGTAATGATGTGCGTATTTTCTCGACTCCATCCCTTATGGTTTCACACAATGCACCAGAGGTTCATATTCTTATTGAGGATGAGCGAAACATAGTGGTCCCAACATATTATGGGAATGTTTCAACTTCTGAAGGTTCAAACACTGGGCAGCGAGACCAAATTACTGCCAAGACAGAGTTGCAAATTAAAAAGCCTAAAATTGGTTTGCCGCAGATGGATGAGAATGGAACAATTATTTCGCATGGATCCATTTTTATGGAGGTTGAAGTGAAAGCTGAAAAGTTTGATGAGACACAAAGCAACACGTATCAGGGGCAGTCTTTGCCGGGTAAAAAGGTTCGGGAAGCCAAGTCAATGGTTACAATTCGAGATGGCGAAATTATTGTGCTTGGTGGCTTACAGGAAGTGCAGGTTGATTCTACGGAATCTAAGTATAATCTGTTGAGTGATATACCCTATTTTGGTGAGAAATTCTTTCGGCCTAAGACCGTAAAGTACACCCCCACAGAATTGCTGATTTTCCTAAAGCCGACAATAATCAAGCCTAATTACAATGAGACTGCGGCCAATGTGAAATCAATAGATACCCGCATTGAAGGAACTTACGCCCCAAAATTTGTTTCACCATCTGGTAAAATTTTAGGCATGCCTGATATCGACGGGAAAATCCAACCCAACCACAACCCCAAAGATAATCCGGCCAGTATTCCCAGTCTCTCAAGATGAGAAGTCTTTCCTTAAGCAGTTTCCGATTATTTCTTTTGTTGTGTGTTTTTTCAAAAGTGGCGGTCTTGTGTGGTCAATCTAATCCTTTTTTGCGACCAGGAGAACAAAATAGAAAGCTTCCGCCGGTGGTTAGGCCAGCTCCTCCCCCCCCCGCACCAAAACCGATTAATTCAAACTTGGAGCTGAGAGGGTTCTTTAAATTTAAAGAGGTCTGGCATTTTGCTATTTTTGATAAAGTTAAGAATAAAGGTTTTTGGCTAAAGAAAGGTGAAAGCTTTGATGATGGTAAGATCTTAATAGAAAGTTTCGATTCTAATTCTGAAACTGTTAGGCTCAAGGGAGGTCAAAGTTTAACTCTGAAAGCATCACAACACCAGGTTATGCCAGTTCCCAGTGCCCAGCCGGTGCAGAAGAAAACTTCAAAAGTTGTTCCTTCTAAGTCACCGGTTCGATTGCCGAAACCGGGCTTACCTAGCGTGAAAATACCAGCTCGCAATCCATCTGGCTCTTCCCGCCCGTGAATCTCCAAATAAGCCATGAGTAAAGAAGAAATGATCGATCTTGAAGAGGAAGCTTCTGCCGAGGATTCCGTGCCAGAGTTTTCCATCGATAAGCAGGATCATATGGAATGGTGGCCGGAGTTGTCCGATTTAGATCGTTTAAATGTTCTCGGGGCTCACCGAGAGGATCGAGCTAGGCTGTTAGCCTCTAAAGATTCAAAATCCTTGGAAGTGACCATGAAGGAAATTGCTCGTAAGTCCGGGTATTCCTATCTCGAAGATTTCAATTTGTCCAAAAATCCCACAAAACTTCTTCCGTTAAGACTCATACATTCATTTTCATGCCTTCCAGTTGTTCCTGCGGTTGAAGGGGCTAAAGAAAAACCCAAAATCCTGTGCGTCGATGATGAAAAAGCAATCCTTCAGGGTTTTAAGCTTCACTTGCGTAATGATTTTGATGTTCATGTTGCATCCAGCGGAGATGAGGGAATTGAAACCTTTAGGAAAGAAGGAGATTTTTCACTTGTTCTTTCAGATATGAGAATGCCGGGGATGAGTGGCTCGAGTATGCTTACTGAAATTAGAAAGATCGATCCTCAAATTGTAAGCATTTTAATTACTGGTCATTCAGATTTTGAAATAGCAAAAGATGCAATCAACTCCGGCAATGTTTTTAAGATTCTCACGAAGCCTTGTCCGGCAGAAAAATTGATTGAGGTGCTCAAAGATGGAGTGAGGAAGTTTGACCAAAATGTTGGCAATAAACTTTTACTCAAAGCAGATGATTCAAATATTCACCTTTTGACATTATGGCCACCAACCGAAAGAATGAGTCGTTGGGTTTTTGCTGTATCTGGCCGCAAACCTATTTGGTTTTTGGGGCTTCCGGAGAAAGTAATAAGTGCAATTACCGAAAACTTTGGGATTGGGGCAGACAGCCTTGACGAAACTGACTTGGATGTGGATGGAGAGGAAGAGCAGCAAGATGATTTAGAGGATCAAAATGCTGCGATTATTCGTTTTGTTAACGAAGTCATTCAAAAAGCCATCGTCGATCGTGCCACGGATATTCATTTCGAGCCACACAAAGAAACTTTACAGATTCGCTACCGAATTGATGGACAATTAGTCCCGGTCAGAGTTCCAGATAATCTGCGCAGTTTTCAGGACGCCATCATTTCGAGAATTAAAATAATGGGCGGAATTAACATATCTGAAAAGAGAAGACCACAGGGCGGAAGAATTACTTTTAGTCATGGGCAGAGCGATCTAGATATTCGGGTTTCTACCCTGCCGACTCTTTATGGTGAGAGCATCAGCCTGCGTTTGCTTAATGAAAAGTCCCAGCCTCTCTCAATGCAGGAACTTGGACTTCTTGGTAAGGATGAAAAAAACATTGTCAGTATTTTAGAAAAGCCCCACGGAATTGTTTTGGTAACCGGACCTACCGGATCAGGTAAATCAACATCCTTAACTGCATTTATTCGCAGAATACACAAACCGGAGCGAAGGATTATGACGGTTGAAGACCCTGTGGAATATGAAGTGACCGGTATTAACCAAACTCAGGTAAATTCAGAAATCGGTTTTACTTTTGCCAGTGCACTAAGGGAGATTTTGCGGCAGGACCCCGATGTGATTATGGTGGGAGAAATTAGAGATCGTGAAACGGCAGATATTGCGATTCGGGCATCCTTAACGGGTCACCTTGTGCTAAGTACCCTTCATACCAATGATGCCCCAGGGGCGATTACCCGGTTAGTTGATATGGATATTGAACCTTTCTTGATTGCTTCATCGGTTGAGATGGTTATCGCCCAAAGACTGGTTCGAAGACTTTGCCCCAAATGTGCCACTCCAGCCAAGATGAAGGATTCTGAATTGCTGGCATCCCTCGCTTTGCTTGGTGTAAATGCGGATGAAAGCATGCATGCAAAGAAAGTTCTGAATGCGGTTGGTTGTCCTCATTGTCAAAACTTAGGTTACCGGGGCCGCGTTGGCATTTTTGAGTTGATGAGAATGAGTGACGCTATCCATAGCTTGGTGATCAAAAATGCCTCAGCTCCTGATATAAGGGAAATTGCATTAGAAGAGGGGATGAGTACTTTGCAGGAAACCGGATGGGCTCAAATTAAGAGAGGTTTCACCACCTTTGAAGAGGTTATTCGGTATGCTGATGGGATGATGGATGAAGAGGCTGAGCTTTCTTCCCATGCCATACCAGAGGAGTCTTTGCCTGCGGTAAAAGAGTTTAAAAAATAATAGTTATGCCAGAATTCAGCTACTTGGCAGTTAATGCAAAAGGCAAAACGCTTCAAGGTATTGTAGAGGCAGGTACTTTGAAGGATGCCCGCAGTAGCTTACGACAGGAGGGGCTAACTCTTTTGAAAATCCAACTGTCAGACCCTTCTTTATCTGATTCAAAGTCAGGTAAGAAGGGGAGTGAAAAGCAAAATAAGGATGTTAGGGCGTCTCTGGCTAAAACCTTCACCAGGGGCAGCTCCAAGGGAGAAAAAGTGGGGTTGGAATTTTTAAAGAGATTAGTTGAGTTGCATGCGAGTGGCATGCCGGTTGCGGATGCGGTAAAGCTTCTTAATCATCGACTTTCTGATCCTGTGCAAAAAGAAATAGCTGGCTTTTTATGGAAAGAATTAGCGGAGGGAAGAACTTTGTCACGAGCCATGAGGCAATTACCTCAATTTTTTAGTGAATCTTCCTCTTTTGTTATAGAAGCCGGGGAAGCGACAGGAAATGTATCCCCCATTTTGAAAAAAATTATCTCTTATTTGGAGGAAAAAAGAGAAATCCGCTCTAAGGTTACAAGCAGCATGAGCTACCCTATTTTTGTTTGCCTTATGGCTTTTGGGGTTGTTTTGTTTTTTCTCTTTTTTCTCCTTGAACGGATTGAGGATATGCTAGATTCCCTCGGCGGTGAATTAAATTTGATGTCTAAGATTTTGATTAACGGTTCGGAGGCACTCTTAACTATAGGTCCCTTTTTGGTTGTGGGTGCGGTCATTGTATTTGGCATCATCCTGCAATGGAGTAAGACAGAAAAAGGAGGTGTTTCATTGGATCGTTCTCTGTTGAAAATGCCAATGTTTGGTAAAATTATCTACATGTCTGAGCTTTTTCAGCTGTCCAACTTATTGTCTGCCTTGATGTGGAGTGGGATTGGATTAACAGAAAACTTAAGGCTCTGTGAACGAACCATAAAAAATAAACATATGCGTAACCAGTTTCGATCTGCGAGGGCATTAGTTAATGAAGGTAAATCCTTGCCTGATGCATTACGAAAGTTTAAATTTATGCCACTTATGCAACTTGATATCATTGAAGTGGGTGAAAAAACTGGGAATTTAGGTAATAGTATGGAAGATGCAAGTAGAGCATTTCGTGAGGATCTTACCCACAGAATTAAATCCATGACTACCTTAGTATCAGGTGCCGCCTTAGGCTTCGCTTTTTCTTTGGTCGCGTTAGTTGCTATTTCAATTGTAACTAGTATTTTTCAGGTCAGTAAAACGATGACTTTTTAGTCTGTTTTGGAAAGCAATGAGGCTATCACTTATTATCTGTTTCCTTTTGGCAGGTTGTGACCTAAAAGTTGAAGACATGCAAAAGAACTCTCCGGCCAACTCGGAATCTAGTCTTTTGCAGCGTGCTGCCTCCGAAGGCAAAAGTATCCTGGAAGATGGTTCAGATTACGAAGGAGAAATGATTCGAGGTTTGCCTCACGGGTTTGGGAAGAGAAAATTCACCAATGAAGATTTTTTCGAGGGTCAATTTGCAGATGGGCAGGCTCACGGGCATGGCACTTTACGTTACAAATCGGATCCGAATCTTGAGAAGTATGTGGGTATGTGGGCTAATGGACTGAGGGAAGGTTACGGTACATTGTACTTTTCTGACTCTTCACAGATGGTGGGACATTGGGAAAATAATTCTCTCTTTTATGGCGAATTCCGAAGATCCGATGGAGTGGTTATTTCTGGGAAATGGGGTGAGCAAACGCTGGCGGAAGGAACACTGGATGATGGATCTGGGAATAAATTTTCTGGTGTCTTTAGCGAAACTGGCGGGTATGCGACTGGAACCATTGAGAGTGTGGATGGTGACAAATACACAGGTGGTTTCGAGAATAATACTTACCATGGCCGAGGTGTTTTGTCTCGTGTTGATGGCACCCTCTATGCGGGACAATTTTCGAATGGAAAATTTTCAGGCATGGGGATGTTGTTTTTACAAAATGGTACGAGATACTCCGGCGAATTTGAGCATAATCAACCCAACGGATACGGAGTTCAAACCAATGTTGATGGGGTTACTTATTCTGGACTTTGGGAAAATGGAGTAAAAAATGGGACTGGCACCTTGGACTTTGGGGACGGTAGCAGTTTTGTTGGAGAGTTTAGAAATGGCTTGGCTTATGATGGCTTGTACGATTTTGGCGATGGAAGAATCACAGACTCCTACCAAAATGAAGAAGGGGAGTGGGTTGACCGTTAAGTGCAATATTGTTTTTGAGGGTTGCCTTCTTAGGCATATCATAAAAAAATGGGATTCTCATTATGACTGAACCTTACACTCTTCGACTAAAGTTTTGGGGTACCCGAGGAAGTATTCCTTGCCCTGGACCTGATACTATTAAGTATGGTGGGAACACAACTTGTTTTGAGGTTAATTATGGGGAGGATCGACTCATAATAGACGCAGGTACCGGTATACGCTTACTTGGGAAAAAAATTCTTATGGAGGAAAAGAATCTGCTTACAGCGAAACTTTTCTTCACCCATACCCACATGGATCATATCCAAGGGTTACCATTTTTCGCACCTCTTTATAATCCTAACAGCAATGTTGACTTGTACGCTGGTCATTTGGATGGAGATAATTATGACTTGCAGGGAATTATAGGTACCATGCTTATGAAAGACCCTGTCTTTCCAGTACCGAGTTCATTAATTGAAAAGGCTTGTACATTCAATGATTATAATGTGGGTAAGGTTTTCGAACTTGGAAATGATCTCTTGATTAAGACTGGAAAATTAAACCATCCCAATGGAGCTTGTGGTTACCGTTTGGAATGTGGAGGGAAAGTGATCGCTATTTGTACGGATACTGAACATTTTGAGGGTAAATTAGACGAAAATGTACTCGCTTTAGCAGAAAATGCGGATGTCATGGTGTATGATTCAGCATACACAGATGAGGAGTATCCAAACTTTAAGGGTTGGGGGCACTCAACTTGGCAAGAAGCAATTAAGGTAGCTGAAGCAGCTAATGTGAAGCAGACATTCCTCTTCCATCATGATCCATCTCATAATGACCAAAAAATGGATGAGATCGCTCAAGCAGCCAAAGATATCAGATCAAGTGTTCGCCCGGCAATTGAGGGAGAAGAAATTTTTCTTTAGATTGATTTATTCCTTTGAATTGCCTGGATTCAACTGAGGTTCGAAAAGTTTTTTGATTTGTCCGCTTCCTTTCACCTCAACGACTGAATTGGTGGGGTTTTGATGGAGGAATATATTGCCACTGGATAAAAGCCGTGCGTCCAGCCATTGCTCTGGATTAATTTGTAGTTCACCCTTTCCGTAATGTACTACTTTGGCATTTGAAACTTCTAGTTCTCCAGCGTCTACTACACCGTTTCCACGAACTTCGATTTCCAATTCTGATGTTTGCTCTCCTTGTAAGCTCAATCTCCCGGTTCCAAGATGAAGCACTTCAATTTTAGGGGTATTAATCGATTCTAAATGCACATCTCCTGTGCTGGAATGTAAAACCTTTAAATGCGAAGAACTTATATTGGAGCAACTTAGGTTGGATGATTCTAAAATTCGGACCTCGGCAATTTCTTCTACATAAACCATGATTTCGACGGGGAACTTCCGGGTTGCATTTAGTTTAACGAAAGGAATCCTCCTTTTAAACTCATAGGAATTATTGGCATCAAGAAATAGGGTTTTTTGGCGGACATTGGCGGTGACAGAATCCATGATTTCGCTGTCTGCATAAATTGAAACCTTTCCCCTTTTTTGCCCTTTTTTAATAAAAACATCCAGGTCACCCTTCACTTCAATCTTATCAAAATAAAAAAGAAGTTGATTACGGGTTTCCAGGGCAGGGAACAATGGTCTAACCCCAAGGCTCAGCATGCATAGGCTCAGCAAGAGGATTTTATTTTCTTTTCCCATATTTCCTACCTTTTCTCCTGGAATTGTATCCGCCTTTGTTTGTTTTTTTAAGAATACTACCTTCACCCTGTAAAAAGCTCATTTGATCTCTCAATAAAGCCGCTTTTTCAAATTCAAGTTTCTTCACTGCCTCAAGCATTTCCTTCTCCAGTTGTTTAAGTAACTTCTTAATATCTTTCTTGGAAACATCTTCCGAGACAGCAAGCAGGTCTTCCTCTTCTTTTTTCTCCACTAAACTTTCCTGAATTGGCCGGGTTACTCCAATAGGTGTTATGCCGTGCTTCTCATTGTAAGCCATTTGTTTTTCACGGCGGTATTGGCATACGTTCCATGCTTTGGTTAAAGACTTAGTCATTATGTCGGCATAAAATATAACCTTTCCATCTACATGCCTGGCCGCCCGACCAGCGGTTTGAATGAGGCTGGTCTCACTTCTGAGGAAGCCTTCTTTATCAGCGTCCAGTACAATCACTAGGGCAACTTCAGGGAGGTCCAGGCCTTCCCGCAAAAGGTTTACTCCCACAAGGACATCAAAAGAGCCAGACCGGAGGTTCCGCAAGATTTCGACCCGTTCGATTGCATCAATGTCCGAGTGTAAGTATTCGACTTTAATTTGGTGATCCCGAAGGTAATCAGTCAAGTCTTCCGACATTCTCTTGGTAAGGGTGGTGACTAAAATACGGTCTCCTTTTTGGGTTACTTTCTTGATTTCATTTATGCAATCCTCGACTTGTCCCTTGATGGGCCGTTTTTCCATTTCAGGGTCCAGAAGCCCTGTGGGCCTGATTAATTGCTCGGCCACGCAGCTTGACCTTTCTAATTCCAGGGGGGCGGGAGTTGCGGATACATAAATTGTTTGCCCAGTCACCTGATCAAATTCATCGGGTTTTAAGGGACGGTTATCCAGGGCTGAGGGCAACCTGAAACCAAAATCCACCAGTTTTTTCTTTCGGGATAAATCCCCGTGGAACATGCCGCCAACTTGAGGTAAGGTGACATGACTCTCATCGACAAAAACGAGGAAATCGTCGGGAAAGAAATCAATTAAACACCAGGGGCGTTGGCCAGGTTTGCGACCCGACAAGTGCCTGGAATAGTTTTCTATACCATTGCAAAACCCGATCTCCTTAAGCATTTCGAGATCATATTCTGTCCGCATACGAATCCTTTGGGCTTCCAGGAGAAGGTTATTTTTTTCATACCAGCTCACGCGTTCTTCTAATTCCTGCTTGATGGCTTCACAGGCAATGTCCCTTTTGTCCTTGGTGGTAACATATTGATTTGCAGGGTAGACCCGATAAGTTTCTAGTTCTCGTATGGTCTCACCAGTCATGACATCAAATTCACGGATGGATTCCACCTCATCGCCCCAAAATTCTACCCTAATTGGATTGGTTGCATAAGCCGGGAACACGTCAACGGTATCTCCTCTCACACTAAATTTTCCAGCTTTGAGTTCCACATCATTTCGGTTGTACAAGGCTTCCACCAAGTTTTCTAAAAGTAAATCTCTTCCCGATTCTTTTCCTTTAGATATTTCATAAGAAAGAGATTTAAAGTCTTCCGGTGAACCAAGCCCGTAGATGCAGGAAACACTGGCGATGACCAATACATCCCGCCTGCTTATTAAAGAGCCGGTGGCTGCTAACCGCAGCCGCTCAATTTCTTCATTAATCGATGAGTCTTTTTCGATGAAGGTATCCGACGAGGGCACATATGCCTCCGGTTGGTAGTAGTCATAGTAACTTACAAAGTACTCGACCGCATTATCGGGAAAAAAAGACTTAAATTCAGAATACAGTTGAGCAGCAAGTGTCTTGTTATGGGATATTATCAGGGCTGGACGTTGCAATTTCTCAATGACATTCGCCATGGAAAAAGTTTTGCCCGACCCGGTTACTCCCAAAAGGGTCTGGGCTTGGTTACCTGCTTCAATCGAGGAAACCAGGCTATGGATTGCCTGAGGTTGATCTCCCTGAGGTTTATAATCTGAGCAAAGGCGAAACTTCATGCTTGGGCTTTTGCAGGAATCCTAACTGCTACCTGGGTAATATCCCTGTTCGCCTTCTGACCTGCCGATGACTGCCGCGGCACAGCTGTCCCCAAGTACATTAACCGAGGTTCTTGCCATGTCCAATATTCGATCCACCACATAGACAATGCCGACCCCGATACCAATTGTTTCCTCGGGGAAACCAACTGCTTGCAAAATAACAATGATGGCAACGAGGCTGGCAGAAGGTATACCCGCGACCCCCACAGATGTAAGCAAAGCCATAATAACAACGGTAAATTGTACGCTCCAACTCATATCAATGCCAAAGAGCTGGGCTAAGAATACGACAACAACGCACTCAAAAAGTGCGGTCCCATCCATATTCATCGTTGCCCCAAGGGGGAGGGTAAAGCTTCCCACTTTTTTAGATACTCCCACCCGCTGTGTGACACACTTCATGGTAAGGGGGAGAGTTGCGGAGGAAGATGCGGTGGAAAAAGCAGTCAGGAGGGCGGGAAACATTGCCTGTAAATGGTTAACAAAGTTTATTTTACCCAAAAATTTTAGTAACAAGGGCAAAATAATGAAGCTGTGAATAAAAAGGCCACAGGCAACGGTAAGGGCAAAGCCACCCATCACAGAAAGAGTATCCACGCCCACAGTCATTAATGTGGGAGTAACCAGACCAAAGATTCCGTAGGGGGCAAAAGAAATGATAAAGTTTGTAAGGTTTAAGATGACTTCATTTAAACTTTCCCAAAACACGGTTTGGTTTTGCTTTCCTTTTTCTGGCAAGCGGGAAACAAAAAAACCGAAGAGTAAACTGAAGAAAATTAAGCCTAGAAGCTGCCCCTCGACCCCGGCCTTAAAAAGGTTGGTTGGCACCATCCTGTGAAAGATCTCGATTAAGGTAACCCACCCACTATCGGCACGATCCATTGCAGCATTTAGCTTTTCGCTATCAAATGCCTGGTGGCTTTGAAGCATCTTGTCTCGAATGTTTTCATCAACAATACCGGGTTTGAAAATATTTACACAAAGCAAGCCAACCGTAACCGCGAGAATCCCAGTCAGGCTGTAAAACCCAAGAGTTTTCAAACCAAGTTTTTTAAAGTTTGATTCCGCCCCGATTTTGGCAATACCACATATAATCGATGTCATAATTAAGGGGATTACCACCATTTTTAAAGCATTCAGAAAAAGGGTACCTATAAATTGGCAACCAGTTGCCATGTAATGGAACCAGTCTGGTTTAGTTTCCAACTCTTTAACCTCGAAATTTGCAAGCAAGCCAAGAAGGAATGAAAGAGCGAGGGAGATAAGGATTTTGTAATGGAGGGCAATTTTCATGAAATCTTAAATAGCGTATAAAAGGGAAACTTTTACATTAGTTCCTGAATGGAGCGAATGGTCAATTCCTTTGGTGTATCAAAAAGCATGTGAGCTCCTGCCTGGAACAAGTCGGTCGCGGTCTGAGAAGTCCTGATAGCCACCGCTTTCATTCCGCCTGCCCGGGCGGCTTTGATGCCATGAGTGCTGTCTTCAAATACGACGCACTGAGCCGGGGGTAATTGTAAGAGCTTTGCAGCTTTAAGGAAAACTTCAGGGTCCGGCTTTCCCCTGGTCACATCTTCCGAACAAATGGCCCCTATGAAAAAATTCTCTATGCCTAGCTGTTCAAAGGCGAGAGCAATATTTTCTTTACCGGTTGATGTACCGATGACGGCTGGAATTTGATGTCTTTGCATCTCCTGCAAAAAATCTTTCATGCCCGTAAGCATCTGAATGCCTGTTTCTTTAGCAAATTCCCGATAGAGTTCTTCTTTTCTGTCTCCCCAAAGCTTTATTTGTTGCCCATCCTCGGTCCATTTTAAAATTTCAGCGATAATGAATTCGTTGCGTTTACCAAACCCTTGCTTGAAGTGATTTGGGGGTAAGGACAGACCGATCTCTTGGCCCAAGGCCATCCAACTTTTCTCATGTAAAGCGGATGAGTCTACAACTACACCATCCCAATCAAATATAAACCCGAGTTCGGGCATCTTTATTCAGGGTTGTAATCTTGTGCAGCTGAATTGTTATGTTCTTGCTCCTCGGATAAACTTTCAAGGAATTTCGACTGCAGTGCCTCAGGGTTTGTGGAGATATTAGAATCAAGCGAAGGGGTGGCCGAAGCCGAAGTGTTTGATTCATTTTTATCATAAACTTCGAGAAAGGTAGGGAGGGGGGGACCAATTAATATATCTTTTACGACCGGTGCCTCCTCGGTTTCCTCGAGTACTTTTGTAGTTACCCGCTCGCTTAGGATTTCATTAAGTAAGTCCCGGGTTTTCGTAGCCTCTGCGTTATCAAACCCAAGAAGTTTTTCCTGCTTGGCTAAGGTGTCGCCCAGAGCTTCCATGGCAGCATCCTTCCGGTTGGCTAAGTAGTGAAGTTTCCCAATGCGAAACATGGTTTGTAAGGTCATCGGGTCTTTTTCACCCAGGACCGATAATTCAATATCCAATGTTCTTTCGCTCAGGGCATAGGCATCCTCTTCTTTGCCAAGGGCCAAGTACACATCCGCAAGTTCATTCATCGCTCTCAGCGTTTCCGGATGTTCCAAACCATATTTTTTTTCTAACCTTTGCTTAACTGCGGTTTGGACTTTTTCTGCTTCAATCAACTTGTCCTGCAAGCGGTAGATGCGAGCGATGGCCTTGAGGGTAAAAAGAGTCTCGGGGTGCATATCTCCAAGGGCTTCTTCTTTGGCTGATTCGATCCGAAGATAGAGGTCCAAGGCACGGTCCAAATCTTTTCTTCCAGCCACAATCTCAGCAAGTGAATCCATTGCCCCCAGGGTGTCCGGATGAGTTTCACCAAGAATGGTGGTGAGCTTGCCGACTAATTCCTTGGAAAGTTTTTCAGCATCGTCTAGTTTTTCAGCTTTTCTTAGAGCTTCCACGAGGACCTGGCCCCTGCGAAGGGTCAGAATGTGGTTCTCTCCGATATGTAAACGGGAGCGCTCAAAAACATTTCGAATAAGGCTTTCGGCTTGGGAAATTTTATCCCGGGCAATGAAAATTTTAGAGAGTTCTGTTTTACACTTTAGCATTAAGGGGTCTTCCTGCGTACGGTTTTGATCAGTCAGGAAAGACAAAGTCTGGGTGCAGCGGTCTTCCGCTTGTTCTAATTTCCCAATCCGCCGAAAGACTGTGGCCAGATCGATTTGTGCGTCAATGACTTCAATGTGGTCAGCCCCCAATTCATGAGTTCTTTGGGCCAGCATTTGAACAAGCATGGGCTCTGCTTCCAAGTAATTACCCAGGGCTTCGTGCACCATGGCTATTTCATTCATCGCTTTGAGCCGAGTCGGCAATTCTTTGCCAATTTTTTCCGCAAACAATATCAGCACCCTTTCCAGTTCAATTTGGGCTTTCTCATAGGAGCGTATGGAGCGGTATGTTTTCCCCAGGCAATACCTGATTTCGGCTTCCACTTCGGGTTCAACTGATAGCTCTGCCGCTCTTTTGGAACCTTGATCGAGCATGGCTTTGAGCAGCTCGGTATCCATGCCCGCAGTATTTTGCGGATCGAGTGATACAAAGAGTTCCTGCACGAAATGAGTAATGGTCTGAGTTTTGGCAAGTTCTTCTTCCGCAGCTTGTCTTTCCGCAACCGCACTGGCTCGAGCAAGGGCTGCCTGCTGTTGTTGGTAAAAAGCATAAATGGCTAAGCCGATGGCAGAGAGGGCGAGAGTAGTCGAAGCCGTGGCAATCCAGGCAAGGCGACGTTGTCTTGCGAGCATATCTCTTTGCTTTAATTCATCGAGCCCCACGCCAAGAAGGCCAGCTATCACTTTGAGTAAGGCATCTTTTTCACCATCTGCATCTTCCCGCAGGTCAGCGGCTCCAGGCTCATGGATTTGTTCTGTGATTTTTCCCTCTTGGTCAATTCTCCTGCGAGCGGCCAGGGGTAAGCATTCTTTCTCGGGGTCATTTTTTACATCGGCCGCCATGGGTTCTCCATCCACCACTAGGCAAAGTACACGGTCTGCCTTGCCCATGGCTTTGAACATGCGAATTTCTTCATTGACCCATCGAGATTTTATGGCGTGTGGAGAACAAAGGACGATCAGGTGTGATGAATCATGCAGTGCCTGTTCAATCAGAGGACCTAGCTGAGCGGCACCGGCTAGTTCATCACGATCACGAAAAATCGGGTAAAGGCGGGAAGGGACAGGGCCAAAAGGGCCGTTTTTACCAATTAAATGCTTGGGTACACGAAAGTTTTCCAGCTTTTTACGAAGCCAGCGAGCTCTTTCTTCATCCCTGTGTGCATAGGTGATGAAGGCTTTGTATTTATATTGCCCTCTCATTGCATAAATATGAAGGTCACTTACTATCGATATCTTTTAAGACATGCAAGGTCTCACATGCAAAGAAACTAAAGAAAAGTTATTGTTTGTAATTTTTTCAGACTGGCTTTGCCATTTAGAAAAAGCACTAGGGCTGCTCAGCTTTAGGAATTTGCCATATTTCAAGCTTTCGGTTCGTTCTAACTCCCCCAATCATGGCTTCATATTTTTTTTTCATACGCATCGCCTGTACTTGAGCGGCACTGATTAATCGTGAATGTGAAGGTAGCAGATCGGGGAAATGGTTCAGTAACTTAGATGTGCCAAGTAAAAGGGGAAGTTCGAC
Source organism: Opitutales bacterium (assembly GCA_965661905.1). GTDB lineage: Bacteria > Verrucomicrobiota > Verrucomicrobiia > Opitutales > Seribacteraceae > Seribacter. The sequence goes on along the minus strand of CBFIFQ010000031.1, from coordinate 3,404 downwards.
TTCAAGGTCTTGGCTTATTTTCCCTTCTTGATCTGTCACAAGAATTAAATCCCCTGGCTGGAAGCTTTCAATCTTATCATTGCTTGTAAGCCCTAATGATCCTTCCAGTATAATCACTTTAAATCCCAACGGAGTCGCCTCCATCATCCACGTACCTTTGCCTTGGATTGTAAACTGGCTATCGGGTGAATGGATACTCCATTTGATATAAACTCTGTGGGAAAGAAGTGCAGCACCCTGAAAAAGATAGATCTGGTGCTTTTCACTAAACTCTAGGCCTGTAGATTTTCCTAAGCGAATGATAGATGTATAATGATTTTCGCGTTGGTGTATTTCCAAGTATGAATTTTTACTGGCAATGACCGCATACGGGTACGGTATTTTAATTGGTTGATTTTGCTCTAGTTCGACAGGTGGGTTTCCTTCTAACTTTTGGGCTTGCAGAAAAGTTTCACCAAAAGTGTAGGTAACCTTTTGAGGAGCTAAGTGTTCAGGAGGGGGGGCACTGAGTAGGATGTCGGTTATCAATAAAACCGACACAAATAAAAAAAATCTCTTGGTATTTATGAAATCCAAGAGGGGCTAGAACCGGGCATCAAAACTTGCACCTGCACCAGTATCAAACCTAGAGAAGTCACTATTCGGCACATCCGAGTTACGAGCACTCATATTGGCGTAGACTTTGAGTTTTAGCCACTGCGTGAAAGCATACTGCAATTGTAGATTCAAACTGCTCATCACATCGGTTCGGTTTTCCTTGGAATAATCAACGAGGGCAAAGCGAAGGAGTGGGCTGAATTCAAAATCCCCAAAAGGTACGGTTAGGCCACCAGTAAGAGCGGTTTCAAAACGATTTAACCCATCGTCATCAAGCCCGGAAGGGTTATCAGTAAAATTATAGCCAACGGACCACTCGACAAAGGCACTTACAGGGTCGAGAGAAAAGGACTTGCCCAGGGCTAAACTAGGTGCGATTTGGCTGTATTGTCTGTCTAACCCATCATTGGGATTAAGGTCTGCATTATATGCAAGGCTGGAGCGTAATGTTAGGCCGTTGCTGAATTGAAAAATACCTGCAAAGCTGAGTCCCAAAGAGTCAAAATCAAAGGTATCAAATAAATCATCCCCAAAATGGTTGAATTTTACATAGGTAAGACTCAAAACCGGAGAAAAACTAGCACCTCCCAGGTCGTAAGCACCAAGTAAGAAATTATTACGAAGAGCATTCTCCCAGATTCCCGCAGATACTTCAAAATCTCCACCATCCACAGAGGCTGGGTTGCTTGAATGATAAACTTTGGTTTCAAAGCCAAGGTGGTACCCAAACCCGGTTTTTTTTGCTTCGACAGGTCGTTGTATGCCCATGTCACTGTCCATGAAGTCGGGATTATTTGATCTTGGAGAGGATGAGGAGCTACTGGTTTTGGGAATGCTTCGATTTCTATACTGCTCCAGGGCATCCGGTCTTACATCAAATTTCCTGCTCCCATTTTGGGCAGCGGTGGAGCTTTGTGCATCCAAGGAAGTGAAGAAGCCGGTCATGGAGCCAAGGAAAACAATAAAAGCGAGTAATACTTTTTTCATGTGAAATCTAGTAAATTATGAATAGGTGTTGGAGGCCTTACTTGGGGAACTTCCTGATCTTTATACCAGCATCTCCTGTGGATGTTTTAAAATTATCACCAATAGAGTTGTAGCCTGAGGGAATGCCATCTATTGGGTTTGCGTTTGGAGAATCAGTGAATGTATCAATGGTTATGCTATTACCACCATATGTGTTCGAGTTTGAATAAAAATTGACTGCTCCAGGAACCCGATTTTTCAGGCTATAGTTTTCTCCATAAAATTTTGGCAGCCCATCCTTACTCCTTAGCATAACTTCTGAATTAGCGGGGAAATCAACATGCTTAAGATCAATGGTAGTGGCCTCCATGTAAATCTCTCGGGCTGTCCCCGATTCAAATCGTTCATTGAGATCATCAGGTCTGGCATCAAATGTGAGGTCATTCACCTGAAGAACATTTTCAGCGTACAAGTAAACATTATCTCTATCTGAATATCGACCAACACTGAAATTTGAAGATTTTATGTCAACATCAGTCAGGGAACCTATAGCTAAGTTACCGCCTACATCAATATCTACATTCGTTAAACTGAGTGCACTGTAGGAGCCTAATGCTAGGTTGGAACCTTCATAAAAAATTTCAGTTTTCCCCTCTATATTCTGTATCTCTCCCTCATTGTTGACGCTTGCCCCAGCCCCAGTCCCATCTCCATAAATTTCAAGATGATCAGCAGCACCAAGTACAAGAACATGATCTTCCGCATGGTTGTCATTCGCAATATGAAGATCACTTTTAATGATAAGGTCTCTGGCGGCGGCTAAAGCTAAGATTTTTTTCTTGCTACCATCTTCAACCATCTTTCCATCTTTCTCACGCTCTGCTTTGGTTAGAACACCGGAGACATCAAGTTTAATTCGATCTTCATTTTCTTCCCCGATAGTAATATCCGCTCCTACAATACCGTAAATGTTTTCGAGGTAGATTTTGTAGAGCCTGTCAGCGTTTTCTTTTTTGGAAGCAGAGTCAGATAACCCTTCCTGACCGATTCCTGGGGGGTCCAGTAAATCATTCCGGGTGGAGCCTAAAAGTGCGGCATTAATCAAACCTGAGCTTCCTTCATCTCCAATAGAAACGGAATTTGGAATTTCCAAGTCTCGACCACCTACGAAATTGAGGATGTTTAAGGCAATTGAAGTGGCGTCTTCTCGGGGAGCATTTGTATCATTGTTAATGGTCGCGGCTCGACCATCCCCAAAGGCACCATACTCGGCTAAAACCATGCCGACTTCAAAAAGGTAGTCATTGTCTTTATATTTGTCGACAAGGTTTTGAGCATTCAAGACTTTACCCCCGGAAATGTGGTCGGTGGAAAGGTTATTGTTGGTAATTTCAGCAAAAGAAAAATTTCTGCCGTTGGAAATGAAAACATCTGTTAGGAATACGGTGCTTAGATTAAGGGCTGAGGATAGTGCTTCGTTAATCTTGTCGTCGGCAGGCAAAACGCCAGCTTTTTGCATCTTAAGGAAGGCACTTAGGCCAACTGCGAGTAAATCATTGGAATACGCGTTATCATCAAATTTTTTCCCTTCAAGGTAATCGTAAATTGTATCTACTGATTTTCCTTCTAAAGCATATTTTTCGCTAGCAATAAGCGATGTAAGGGTCAAGATAAGCTTACCCTCTTGATCTAAAGAAATTTCAAAACCTGTAAAAGAAGTTGTGGGGTCATATCCAGGATCATTGCCGGGGGTAACATCAGGAGGGGAGAGTTCACCGTTGGCAAGTTTAAGGACTAATTTTTGGTAAGCAGATCCTGTCTGGGCACCAGGGATACTCCTG
>CBFIFQ010000030.1:0-26146 GCA_965661905.1 Opitutales bacterium | reverse complement strand
GTCGGAAACAAACCCTATGTGCGGAATGCGTGATGTCCTACAAAATGCAAAATTCCAAGATCAGGTGTCTGCTAAGATTGTAGAGCTTGAAAATAAAATAGAAAGTCTACGCGGTCCGAATTTTATGGGTAAAATCTTGTCTGCCTTGGAAGCAAACCCAGGAAATGAATCTATTCTTGCGAAGAAAAAACAAGTCGAGGATGCAATCAAAGTAAACCTTGAAAATCTTGAAGAACAAAACCTAGAGCTTGAGCGAATAAACGCTTTTTTTGCCTGTTTTAAGGATTCTATCGTACTTTTAGGTCCGGAGGAAAAGACATTTCAGGATTTGGCCCCTACGCCTCTAGACAAAGCATCAGTTCCAAAGGTGAGTGTACATGGTAATTTAATAAAAACCATGACCACCGGTAAATATATTTCCCGGCCAGATAAGTATGTGGATCACATTGCCACTGTCCTAGTTTGTCTCGTGATGGGACTATTATCTGTCTATCAAGGTAAAAAAGCCAGCCTTGTTCAGGCTGCTGGGGTTTTGATATTGGTTGGCTATGTTGCAATCGGTTTATTTACCTTCAACAATACTCACTTTCTTTTACCAATCACCACCCCTGCCTGTGCGGGGCTTAGTACTTCCTTTATCGGACTTGCTGCCATGGTCGTGATTGAGCAGAAAGCCAAGGGAAAGCTGAAAGGGATGTTTGGAAGCTATGTCTCTTCAGATTTAGTGGATCAAATGGTTGATTCGGGAGAAGAACCGAGTTTGGGCGGTGAGGAGACTGCGATCACTGCTTTCTTTAGTGATGTGCAGGCTTTTTCAAGTTTTTCTGAATTATTAACGCCCACGGGTCTTGTTGATTTAATGAATGAATACTTGACTGCGATGACTAATATTTTACAGGAGGAGAGGGGTACCTTAGATAAATATATTGGGGATGCAATTGTGGCAATGTATGGAGCACCCATTCCTATGCAGGACCACGCATACCAGTCTGTTCGGACCGCTATCCTTATGCAGCAGAAACAAATTGAGTTGCGAGAAAAATGGAAACATGAGGCTGAGAAATGGGGGAAGTGCCATGGGCTTGTATCTCAAATGCAAACAAGGATTGGTTGTAACACCGGTACGGCAACCGTTGGAAATATGGGAGCACTGGACAGGTTTAATTATACAATGATGGGCGATATGGTTAACTTAGCTGCCCGCTGTGAAAGTGGGGCGAAAGCCTATGGGGCATACATCATGGTTACGGAAGAAACAAAATTAGCTTCCGAAGCGACGAAAGATGACATTGCCTTCCGTTATCTGGATAAGATAGTCGTGAAGGGCAGGTCTCAGCCTGTGGCCATGTTTGAGCCCACCGGTTTTATGTCTGAGTTATCTCAGGAAACGCAAGATTGTCTCGATTGTTTTAGCCAGGGAATAGATAAATATCTCCTTCAGGATTGGGATAGTGCCCTCAGTATGTTTGAAAAGGCCAAGGAGATGGAACCTAACAAACCAGGGGTAACACCAGGCGTCCAGGATAACCCATCTATGATCTTAATCGATCGCTGTAAGGTCATGAAGGAAAACCCCCCAGGGGCAGATTGGGATGGGGTTTATGTCATGACGACCAAGTAAGCTCCCTTTTTTACCGAGCTCCAAAATAGTCAGGTTCGTTGTTTTCCTTCCATTTAATATTGCATCCCAAACTAGGGATTTGTTTTTCAGGGGGAGATTTCCCGGAAAGGAGTAGGCTCATTGCATTTTTTAAGTCGGATCCATTGATTGGGTCCGATTTGCCTGGTCTTGCCCCATCGTACTGACCACGGTAAAAAAGTTTTTTACTCCGATCAAAAAGGAAAAAGTCAGGAGTGCATGCAGCTTTATAGCTCTTTGCCACATTTTGATCTGCGTCAAAGAGGTAGGGGAAAGAAAAGCCCTGACTGGTTGCTAACTCTTTCATTTTCGCGGGACTGTCAGCAGGGTATTTTACTGGGTCATTGGCTGAGATCATTGTAACCGAAATATCTTTTTGGGTCCACTGGTTACATTGCTGGATGAGATGTTCCATGATATGGATAACATAGGGGCAATGATTACAGATAAAGCAAAGCAAGTAGGCTTTTGACGATTTTTTGTCAGTGAAATTAAAGGTTTTTCCTGAAAGAGTATCTTCAAGGGAAAAGTCGGGTGCGTCGAACCCGATCGGTATCATTGTGGATGAAGTGGCAACCATAGTTGTTGTTAATCTATCATTATTTTTTTTCTGTCGAAGCAAGTCTTTTGCTATATTTCGTGAAATAAGCTTTTAAAATGTCTTTGGCAACGGGTGTGGCTGTAAGCCCGCCCTGGATTTCGTCTTGAGGTATGACTCCCTCCACTAAAACAGCGATGGCAACTTCCGGTGCCTCTACTGGGGCAAAGCCAATAAACCAAGCGAGGTTCAATTCCATATTACGGTTTCGCCATTGCCCGGTGCCGGTTTTACCCGCAACCGAGACTCCTTCAATTTTACATCTTCTAGCGGTCCCCCTGGTGGTAGCCAGGTGCATACCCTCAATAATCGCTTGGTATTTTGTCATGTTTGTATCAAGTAAGCTTTTCTCTTTTTGGGGTACGGTTTGTTTTTTGAGTATGGTGGGCTTAAAACTAAAATTATTCTTGGCCATCTTAGCGGCAAAGCATGCCATCTGTAAGGGGCTTTGCCGCAACCCACCTTGACCAATGGAAATATTAAAAGTGTCTTCAAGGGTCCATTTTACCCCCAATGCTTCTTTTTTCCACTTGGGGTCAGGCACGATAGGAGTATCCCGAAGAGACGGTAGTTCGAGGTTGGGGTTTTGGTTGAAGCCTAACATCTTTGCTTCCTGAATTAAATTTTGGTGTCCAATTTTTTCAGCACATCTGAAGAAATAAACATTACAACTTTGTGCGATGGCATCCTTTAAACTTAATTTACCATGTTTTCCCGGAAAAACATGGCACTCCATTCCTCTGTAAATACCTTCGCACAGTAATTTGTTATCAGGGTCAAGGTTGGTGTAGCGAATACCAGCTAGGGCAGTAACCAATTTAAAAGGGGATGCGGGTGCGTAGCCAGGGTGATATGCCCGCGGAAGCCAAGCTTCCCGTCTTTGTATTTCATTGTATGTATTCTGAGAAATATAAGGGGTTAAGTCCTCTAAGTTATAGTTTGGCTTGCTTGCTAGTGCCAGGATCTCTTCCTTTTCCAAATCCAATAGGACCGCAGCAGCTGGTGGAAGCATCGGAGGTGCCAATACATATTCATCTTTTGTCTTATCGGGCTTGGCTAATACGCCTTCTGCATAAAGCCTCTGGAGCAGGCGTACCGCATCCTCTTGTGTTCCCTTAAAGCCTGCAACTGTGGATGCTTGCACACCACTTAAAGGGAAGGGTGCATCCACAAAAGCAGATATTAATAATTCGGCACGGACTTCTGTTTCCTGAGAACCTTGCAGTGCTTTGCGTGTTCTTCTTTCAATCGTTCTGTGCCAATCTCGGTCTGGAAGAATTCGATTGCTAGCTACTTGGCTCACCATTTTTTGAAGGGAGCTTTCGGCAACCCTCTGAAGGTCTTGATCGATTGTAAGTTGTATGGAATTTCCTTTTTTAGAAGGTTTTTTTTCTATTCTTTCAAATCGATACCCCATGGGATTTACCCGCCAAATATCTCCACCGTCCTCTCCGCGAAGAGTGGTGTCGAATTGTTTCTCAATGCCTGCCTTTCCAGTTCTACCCTGGACTTCAAAAGTAGCAAGATCTCCGCCGGATAGTCCTTCGGGGTTTGCTTCGTAGCCACTGCCCACATACCCTAGGATGTGGGAGGCAAGGGACTTTTGAGGATAATGGCGCACAGATTTTGCAAGGACCTTGATGGGGGAATGAGTTGGAAGTTTTTCAACCAAGGCAGCGTATTCTGAAGGAAGTAAATCAGTGGCGATTTCTAAAGGCATGACCAACCTTTGATTCCAATGCTTTTTTATATCCGTCATGGTTATGGTTTTATTTCTTCCAGTCAGCTGATTAACCACTTGCAAATATTTTTGGACAACCAAAAATCTTGACTCCCAGTCGAGGTCATAACCACTGGTAACGAATTCATAAAAATGATTTGTGTCACTAGACAACGGAAGGATTGTTTCGAAAATACTTTGATCATTGGTCGAAATTTTGTTTATGGACATGGGATTGCCCTGAGGGCCCACGAGAAAAGTAATCTTAAATAACCCAGCTGCATTAACTTCTACATCTTTTCCAACATCCACAAAATATAGTTGAGAATTTGGCTTTATTTTATCGGTAATTACACAGCTCCATTGGTTTTTTTTACCTCTCTCAACATGCAACCTCGTTCTATTAATATATACTTTTGGTGCGAAGGTTTTATTCTCGGCTAACTGGCTTTTACCACTGAGCGTTAAGCCTCTGCTTTTGATATAATCAAGGCTTGTACATTTCTCGACCAGATACTCTAGGTCGAGGGAAGGTTTGGTATTAAATTCATCTCTTAAGCTGTAGGCCAGTTTTCGTAATTCTAATTTATTCTTCCAAATCTCACTCTTCAGCTGCGCCATGTGCAACACTGCAGAAAAATTGGCTCGGTTACCAATGAGTAGTTCACCGTTTCGATCCAACACATCACCGCGAGCTCCAGGTCTAATGATTCTTCTTTGTCCTTGCTGCCTTTCCTTGGTTTCATAGTCCTCTGCTTCAAAAACTTGCCTGTAAATAAGGACAGTGCATAGCGTCACGAGCAGCGTGGCATAAACAATACGAAAAAGAAGAAGTCTTCTTGCTTCTGGGTGGTATTTCTCGAGCACCTTCAAATGTTAGCATCCTCTTTTTGTTCTGACGAAAAAGCAACTTGGAGTGACTCCCCGCACAAACCTGTAAACCATGGTGTAATCGCAGCCAAAACAAAAGTAGATATAGAGATATCCACAATAATATTAGGCCAAGCCCAATAACCAAGTGAATCACCGCGAAAATTTAAAACGAAGATTAAACCGAAAGAAATCAATACATTGGCAATTATCTGCAAGTAGTACGGCCTTACTAATTCTCCATTTTGGCCGCTATGTAGCCAGTTTTTTGCTATCAAATAACAAATAATGAGGGCAAATGAGTGAAAGCCCCCAGGAGTGTTATAAACACTATCGAGCGAAAATCCGGTCAAAGTTAAAACACTGATAACCCTAGCTCGATCCAGTAAAACTGTGGACGAGAAAAAGAATAGAGCTGGAAGATAAAGTAAGCATCCCCATACACTCAAGCTTGAGTTTATAACTCCTAGCAGCTGAACAGTGAGAATATTGATCAACAGCAGTATAAAAGCAGCAAGGTTTGGCCGATACATCCTATTCCACGGGTAATAATATTGTAATTTCCTCAAGTCGGCCAAGCTCATGACTGAGAATAACTTGGCCGGTTTTGAAAAGTCCATCCTCGTCGCCTTCTAAAGAAAAAACCTGACCGATCGTCAACCCTTTGGGAAATGTTTCTCCCAGGGAAGAGGTAGTGAGGGTAAGCGGTTTTTGAGCGGATGCGGCGAAGTCCTGAGGAACATCAAAAACGATGCCTGTTGGGGTTCCTCCTGGTAAAATGCCATTTCCCTGGAAGGTAACTGGCCGATTATCGCCTGCAAAATGGGCAACGACCCGGAAACTTGTGTTGGTGATCACTTCGACTTCACTCATTCTTGACCCTACTTTAGATATTCGCCCAACAACCCCGGCATGGGAAATGACCCCTAGACCTGGAACAATTTGTGCACGATTCCCTTTTCTTAAGCCGATGGTTTGCCACCAGCTTGAAAAAGTACGACGGGACACTCTCGCAACGATAGGTTTGAATGAAGTTTTGGAGTCGAGCCCAAGAGAGTCCTCCAGGTTGTCAATTTCATTATGCAAGCGTTGCAGTCGCTCTTCTTCTTTTTGGAGAATTTCTATGTTTGCCATTTGCAGGGAATGATTGCGACCCATCCGTTGAAATTGCTTCCCTTTTTCGATTAATGTTTTTTTGGAGTCAGAAATATGACCCCAATAATGGGCTAGGTCTTGGATTCGAGTGGAGAGGTCCCACAAGGGTGCATGAAATTCATCAAAGCCAGAACGAATCGATATCTTAAAGGCTGATGGCAAGCCCCACCATAATAAGCAGAAGAAACCGAGATACAGGAAAGGCTTGCTTTTCGATTTCTCGCTGAATTTTCCCAATGCCGCAAATTATTGGGTGACTAGCCGATCCACTTGCTCACGACTCAGTGTGCCCAGTAAATCAAGAAACTTCCCAGTGCCGTTTGCCACGCAGCACAGAGGGTCATCTGCTTGGATAACCGTAAGTCCTGTAGCATCGCTTATTACTTGGTCTAAGCCCCTGATGAGAGCACCACCACCTGCGAGGACAATACCGCGGTCAATCAGGTCAGCGGAATGTTCGGGTTGGCACCGATCCAAGGCATTTTTGACTAATTCAACAATTTGGGTCACTACTTCCTTTAGGGCTTCCTCACGTATTTCCTGAGAAGTTATATGGATTGTTTTCGGCAGCCCAGCGGTTGCATCTCGGCCCCTCACATCCATAGTCATTTCTCCTGTGTCCAAAGGGGCAGCCGAGCCAACAGTAAACTTTATTTCTTCCGCTGTTCTTTCTCCGATTAATAAGCCATAAGCTCTTTTCATGTAGGCCACGATAGATTCATCAAGCTCATCTCCACCAACCCGGATACTTCTTTGATAAGAGACACCTGATATTGAAATAATTGCGACCTCTGTGGTACCTCCTCCAATGTCTACAATCATATTGGCATATTCCTCGTCAATGGGGAGACCCGCTCCAATCGATGCTGCCATTGGCTCGCCTAAAAGTAATACTTCGCGGGCACCGGCACGAATGGCTGAATCCTTAACCGCTCTTTTTTCCACCGCTGTTATCCCTGAAGGAACAGCAATTACAACCCGAGGTGGCACCAATTTTCTTTTATCCACTTTTTCAATGAAGTAACGAAGCATAGCTTCGGAAATTTCAAAGTCAGCAATCACCCCGTCTTTCATTGGGCGAAGTGCTTCAATCGTTCCCGGAGTACGGCCAAGCATTCTTTTCGCGTCTGCTCCAACCGCACATACTTTTTTACTCGTTTTGTATCGAGCGACCACACTGGGTTCACGAAGGACAATGCCTCGATCCCTCACAAACACCAAAGTATTGGCTGTGCCTAGGTCGATTCCAATATCATTGGAAAGAAATCCGAAAAAATTACCTATCATTGAAATTATCTACTTTTTGATTTCTCCCTCTTTTCGAGTTTAAGTCAAAGCCAAATAACTAACATTGGTGTAATTTGATAAGATTTACTGTGAATATTTCAGCGATTTGAGTTGTTTTCAGGTTTTGGAGAGTATTTTAGGCTCAAAAAAACTAAAATTAATCCCCCGAGACACAGAAAAAAAGAATAAAACTGCCCACGGCTGAATCCAAGAATTAAAGAGGCATCCGGCTCCCTGAAATTTTCACCGAAAATTCTGGCACATGAATAAAGAATAAAAAATTCCCCTGATAGCCTTCCTGGATAATCTAAACTAACATTTGTCCTCCAGAATCGGTATTGAATAACAAAGAAGGGGATGAGCCCCTCAAGAACTGCGGCATAAATTTGAGAGGGATGTCTGGCTACTCCTAGGATGAAGTCAGGTGCTTTAGGGAAAAGTACACCCCATGAAAGATTTGTTGTTTTCCCCCAAAGCTCTCCATTGATGAAATTTGCAATTCGTCCAAAAAAAAGACCAGGGGGCACAACTGTTACCAGAAGGTCGGCAATAGGAAAAATAGTTTGCTTGGAGTGCCTAGCGTACCAAATTGTCGCAATTGTAACTCCTAGAAAACCACCATGGCTTGCCATTCCCCCCTCCCACACACGAAGAATCATAAATGGGTCGGCTAGTAAACTTTCCCATTGATAAAGCAGAACATAACCAATTCTGCCTCCTATGAGAACGCCGAGTACCTGGAAAGTCATGAGGTTCATGATTTGTTCGGAGTCATAAGGACTCTTCTGTTTCTTGTAATAAAAGAGCAGTAAGAAGTAGGCGGAAATAAAGCCTAAAAGGTACGAGACTCCATACCATCGGATTCCGCCCGGGCCCCAATTTCCCCAGGAGTCAGGGAACTGCCACAGAAAGGGGCTAAGGTTGTGAGTCCAGTGGAAGAACTGATCAGAATAAAACATTACTAATTTTGCTCTAAGTTTTTTTCTTGGGAGCTTAACCGTTCCAAGTGTTTTCTTTTAGCAAGCTCTCTCATATCGACTGCGATATCGTCATGTTCAAAAATTTCCTGCCCCAAGATACTTTCAATAATGTCCTCCATCGCGAGAACTCCGACAACTGATCCAAATTCATCCACAACTACGCACAACTGAACATGTTCTGAGAGTAGCAGGCGGAGGGCTTTATCTGCGGATACATTTTCGGGTAAAAAAACAGTCTCTAATGAAATTTCTTTGAGCGTAAGCTCAGGTTTTTCTTCTACGATTGAATTGTGCAGATCCCGCCTCCTTACAATACCTGTAATATGGTCAATTGATTCTTCAAATATAGGGATTCTTGCAAAAGGGATATTGGGGTGAGATAAAAAAGTTTCATTTACAGTCAGGTTTTCATCTAAGGCGAACATAACGGTTCTAGGGGTCATGATCTCATGTACAGGGATGTTATCAAGTTTCAGGGCATTCGTAATCCAGTCTTTTTCCTGACTGGTCAATGTCCCCTCCTTGGCACCTTTCCGTGCAAGAAGAATAATTTCCTGCTCATCACTCTCCTCGTCTTTTTCTTTAACGGGAACAACGGCTTTCACCGTTGCCTTGCAGACTTTGGAGAAAGGGGTCATGATTATTCTAACAAACCAAAGAGGGTAGACCAGGTGCCCAATCATGTCGGAGCGGTAAGAAACTGCTAGGTTTTTTGGTAGAATCTCAGCGAAGAAAAGAATTCCCAGAGTCATGCCGATTGCAAAAATAAATAAGTTATTACCATCACCTCCGAGAGATTTTTCTGCAATCCCTCCAACAAGGGTGGCACCCAAAGTGTTGGCTATGGTATTTAAGCTTAAAATGGCAGAACTTGTTTCTTCCAATTCATTTCTAAATTTTGATAGTAAATTACCTCTTCGAGGAGAGGTGATCTTGAGGTTTTCAAGCTCCGCAGAGGTAATACTCAATATCATTGCCTCGAGGGTAGAGCAAAGGGCAGAAATCCCAATGGTTAGGGATACCGCAACGATTAAATCCAAAGACATTGCGTATTACTTAATTGGTCTTTACAAAACCTGCATCCATTGAGATTCATAAAATATTGCCTTACAGGAATGGCAAGCAAGTAAGAAATTAATGACCATGAAAACACTACCGTTACACTCATTTCATCAATCTAAAGGTGCTAAGTTTGCTCCCTTTGCGGGTTGGGAAATGCCGATATCTTACGGAAGTTCAATCGATGAGCACTTACGTACAAGAAGAACGGCCTCCTTCTTTGATGTAAGCCATATGGGGGAAATGGTTGTAAAAGGAAAAGAGGCGACCGAGTTTCTTTCTTTTGTTTTAACCCAGAATATTACGAAGTTCCCTTTAGGGAAGGGGATTTATTCTCCCTTATGTAACCCCAATGGAGGAACCATTGATGATCTTATATGCTACAAGATAGATGAGGAGAGCTATTTTCTCTGCGTAAATGCTTCGAATATTGAAAAGGATGTTAAGCACCTGCAGAAGCATTCGGAAAAATTTGAGTGTGAGGTCGAAGATGTCTCTGCCAATTTCGGTCAGATTGCAGTACAGGGCCCAGAGAGTGAAGGAATTCTTTGTTCTATTTTCGGAGAAAACATTAGGTTTCTCAAAAAAATGGCTTTCACAAATTTTACTTTTAATGAAACGGAAATCATGGTGGCCAGAACCGGTTATACGGGTGAAGATGGGTTTGAGCTTTATTGTGATCGGGGCGCACTGCAAGATATTACGGAAGCTCTTGATGAAGCTGGTTTAAACATGGATGCAAACTGGGCCGGGCTTGCCGCAAGGGATAGTTTGAGGTTAGAAGCAGGCTTTCCACTCTATGGTCATGAGTTGTCGGAATTAATTTCACCCTTACAGGCTGGTTTAAAGTGGTGTGTGGACCTAAATAAAACTGATTTTATCGGTAAAAATGCACTGGCTAAGGAGTGGATGGAGAATGCCAAGCAACTTGTGAAGTATTTTCGGGTGAAGGGAAGAAGGATTCCGCGAACTGGTTGTAAAATTTACGATATTGATTCCATTGTGGGGGAGGTTTTATCTGGTGGCTTTTCCCCTTCCTTTGAACAGCCCATGGGTACTGCTCTTTTTACCTCTGAGAGTGAAGCGAGAATTGGTGATACTTGTTTTGCGGATGTTCGAGGTACTCGGATTGAAATAACCATCTGTCATCCAATGCTTAAAGAAATAAAGTAAGGCTAGCAATTGTCTCATCAGCGAGTTTTACACTGAAAATAAAAATACCTCGACCTTTCAAAACAGACCGAGCTGTCGAGTCTTTAGGATACTTACATATTCAGGTTTAGTACCTGCCTATTTTTTTGATTGAAATCCTTTGATCAGGATATCAACACCTTCAAAATTGTCGAAATTTAGTTTTTTGACCATCACATCTTCCAGCCTTTTCTTGAGCTCAAGTCTGGTTTCTTGGACATTGCAGTCCGTTTGGATTTTCAGTTGTACATCCAGTCTGATGCCACTGCTCTTTTTTTTGATGGTTGTAGTTGGGTTGAAAATGCCTTCCATGTCCTCACATGTCTTTTTTACAAGCTCATGCAGTGCATGAGGAGTGATTCGAACAAGGCCTTCATCGTCTTTGAACACGGGGAGTAACTCCCGCTTGATTTTTCCAAGTGCCCAAAAAAGTAGAAGCAATAGAAGGAAAAAAAGGAAAGCATACCAATAATGAGAGCTATAAATTGCCTCTTGGTATGACCAAGTAAAAAATCGCGTAAAATTTTCCAGACTCACAAATTAATTGTCTAGGACTAATCTGCTTTTTCTGCCCATTCAATATCATCATCTTCTTTATCAGAAGAATCCATTTTTATGTCATCAATAACCACATCAATATTTTTGGTATGGTTTCCGGTCATAGCCAAGATTTGATCTCTCACTGATTGCTGTATGGCAACGCCTACTTTTGCCAAATCAACACCAAATTCGAGGACCACTCGAACCTCTATGTCGTAGCCTCCATCTTTGGCTTCCGAAACTTTGACGCCTCTTTCCGATTCTTTTTTGGAAAAGAAATCTGTAAGCCCCTCCACCACCCCACCGCCACCTACATTGACTACGCCCGAAACCGATTGGGTAGCAAGTCGGACGATGCCTGCAACAACACTGTGATTAATTCTTATACATCCGAGTTCGCTCGATTCCCCTGATATCGTTGGAATTGAATCTTCAACACTGTCATCCTTCTTCTTGTTACTCATTGTCTTTTAATCTTTAGGTTTTTTTTCAAATAACTCCTTGGGGGCTCGTGCTAAAAACTCCTCAACATAGGAAGTAGTGGCTTCACCCTGCCTAAAAGCAGGATCAAGGATGACCGCTTTGACGAATTCTATATTAGTATCAATGCCTCTAATTAAATATTCACTCAATGCACGATACATTCGATCCAACGCAATTTTTCTTGTTCTTCCATAAGTGATCAATTTACAGATCATACTGTCATAGTGAGGGGAAACTGTGTATCCTCCGTATACATGTGAATCAACTCGGACGCCATGTCCACCGGGGGCATAGTAAAGATCAATGGTGCCGGGGGATGGGATAAACCCTTTGGCTGGGTTTTCTGCGCAAATTCTACATTCAATGGCATGCTTAGAAAGAGATATATCTTTTTGGGAGAGCGATAAACGGTTACCCGAAGCGATTTGAATTTGCTCTTTGATCAGGTCAACTCCAGTCGCTTCTTCCGTAACACCATGTTCGACTTGAATTCGAGTATTCATCTCGATGAAGTAGAAATTCCCTTTGGCATCGACTAGAAACTCAATCGTTCCCGCATTTACATAATCAGCGGCAAGGGCCGCCTTGATAGCCGCTTTTCCCATGCGGTTGCGTAAACTTTTATCAAGAAAAGGGGAGGGTGATTCCTCGATAACTTTTTGGTGCCTTCGTTGCACGGAGCAATCTCTTTCTCCAAGGTGGATGGTATTACCATGCTGGTCGGCTAAGATTTGAAATTCTATGTGCCTTGGGTTTTCCAGGTATTTCTCAATGTACAGCGAGCCGTCCCCGAAAGCTTTCTCGGCTTCGAGTTTGGCAGATTGAAATTCTTTGGCAAAACTGGCTGCGTTATGAGCAATTCTCATCCCTCGGCCCCCTCCGCCTGCAACCGCTTTGATAATGACAGGGAAGCCGATTTTTTGGGCTGTTTTGATTGCTAGTTTTTCATCATCAATAGGACCATCACTTCCCGGAATAATCGGAACCCCTGCTTTGGATACAGTTTCCCTTGCTCTCGCTTTGTGTCCCATTTGGCGGATAGTCTCTGATTTTGGGCCAATGAAAGTTATGTCACATGACTCGCACTGTTCTGCAAATTCTGCATTTTCTGAAAGAAAGCCATAACCGGGGTGAATGGCATCTACATCCGCGAGCTCAGCTGCACTTAGAATACGGTCTGCCCGCAAGTAACTTTCACTTCCAGGGGCAGGTCCGATGCAGATAGCTTCATCCGCAAGTTGAACATGCAAAGATTGTTCATCAGCTTCAGAATAAACAGCCAGGGTTCTTATTCCAAGCTCTCGGCATGCACGAACAATGCGTAACGCGATTTCACCTCGGTTCGCTATTAGGATTTTGCGAATCATAAAGGAGATTTATTATTTAATGGAGAAAAGAGGTTGGCCATATTCGACACTGTCGCCATCCTCCGCAAAAATCTCTGTGATTTCACCACTTGCATCCGCTTGTATTTCGTTCATCACTTTCATCGCCTCTATAATGCAAAGGGTATCCCCTTTGTTTACATGGTCACCCACTTGAACAAAAGCTGCATCATCAGGTGAAGGCTTACGGTAAAAGGTGCCAACCATGGGTGATTTAAAGTTATTGGCAGAATCAGCAGTTGCTTCCTCTGCTGCTGATTGCACAGAAGCGGAAGGTGCAGGCTGGGGAGCAATAGGGGGAGATACCGAATGCGTGACAACAGTCCCTGCACCAGGTCTTCCCATTCTCAGTTTAAGATCTTGGGTTTCGATCTCGAGTTCGGTGAGATCTGATTTCTGCATTAAGGAAATGATCCCTTTAAGTTCGCTTAAGTCCAAAGTTTATTTCCTCCATTTGATTGTTATGAAAAACGGTTACATTTAGACCTATACTTGATTTGAAATTATTAGCAAAGACTAAACTTAGGGCTGAGGGTTTATTTGCACTTTCCATTCTGGATCTCGCCATGGTCCACTTATTTTAAACTGAGCTATTTTGGACAAAGGGTCGGCAAACTTCACAATTTGCTTCAGGCCTGGGATAGGGATGTTTCCAGCAACATTTAGTCTGGAAATAAAATCAATATCTCCACTGGCTAAGTTTAGGTTACCTTCGGCGGTAATACTGGAAAGTGAACCAGTGATTTCAAGGGGAGATACCAAAATTATTTCATTCTCTAGTTTAAATGCTGCCTTTAAATTATTAAAATTAAGGGATGCAACTGGAATCGGAGAAATTTCAGACAATCGAGAGGATATTCCTCCAAGAATATTTATTTGGCTCAATCCTTTCTGTTTTAGATGCAAATTGCCTGTTCCTTCAAATTGGAGGAAATTGGCTGGATGACCTTGGGCATTTAATGAAAGACTGAATACACTGCCATTAACATCGGAATCGATATCTGAGTCAGGAGTTTTTATTTCGGAGACTAATGGAGATTCTGGATTTATCAGGTGGGCGGTAATATCGAAAAACTTTTTGGTGTTTATTTCATTTAAGCTGACATTGAGCAATAGGTTTTCAGTTTGTTCTGTTTGATTAAGTTCAAAGATTAAATTTGAATGTCCTTCTGCAATGGAAAGTCCTTCAAATTTGCCTGAGAAAACACTCTCGTTGTAGTTGAGGTTTCCGTTGAGGTTGTCGACAGGTACTTGATGGAATTTAAATTTTTCTGCACCTCTTATCTCTACTGTTACTTCCGCTTGTTGGTTACCTAGGTTTTGCCGGAAGATTTTCCCCTTAGTTTTACAATCAATACTTGTCGCATTAATATCCTTAAGCTTTTCTTTCATTGTCGAGCCTAAGACATCTCGCCCTAGATTTAGGGGGTATTCTCCATCAAAATCAAATTCTAAAAAGTAAGGGGAGTTTGATAACTGTCTTGGAAATTTAAGGTTTCCTTGAATGAAATTATCATCATGTTCTATAGATTCCCCCAGGATAGTTGTTGCATTTCCATCCACTTTAACCGAGATTTTTGACTTAGTTATCGGTAATTCCCTGAATTTAAAATTTTCGGCATCCACCTTGCCTAGTGTCAAGGAGTTCCCGGGAGGACCTTTCCATATCCCTTCGATGATAAATTTTCCGTAGGGTGTTTCTTCAGGAAATTCAAAATCTATCCATATATTATCCCACCAACTTGGCATCCATGCATTAAGATCTTCGGGGAAACACCGCCCTTCTACATCAAATTTGTACGCCAAAGGAGACCATTTTTGGTGGAAACTTCCGGTAGCCTTACTTCTGCCAAATTCTCCTAGGGCTTTCATTATAAATATGTTCAGCTTGTCGTCCAGGATTCCATTGAATGCAAAATCACCGGGAGGTGATTCTAAAAAGGAAAATTCCTTGGCTATTACCTTAAAGCATAAAGTTGCAGGATTAAAACTCTCCAAGGACGGGCGAATATCAATCCTTACTTTCTTCCCCTGTAGTAATTTTGTAGGCTTCGCGCCCCGGTTAACTTGAAGGTCACAAAGACTTGGCCGTAAAGAAAAATTTCCTTCTATGAATTCGCGATTCGGGTTGGAAGAAAGAAAAAGTTTACTGTCGATGTAATCAGATGTGTTAACGAACAAAGCTTCTTTGCTATCAGGAGTCAAAAGGTACTGTAAGTCAAGATCAGGCAGGGTCCCTTCAGTCATTCCCTCTAGGGTCACCCTCTTTAACCTTGTTGATCCGGTTGCACGCCTCCATTTATCTTCTTTAAAAAAAACACGATTTTCAAAATGAAATGAACCAATCTTGATTTTTTGTTGAGCATTACCAACTTGAAGCTTTTTTCCTGATAAGGAACAACTAACCTCAGGCTTATTTCTGTTTAATGATATGACTAGCTCTGCGTTCAGGGTGGTGAAGGGGTTTCCTGCACCCTCCACGATATGCAAATAAAACTTTTCGGAAAGAGAAGCAAAAGCCTGCAAGTTGAGAGATTCTTTAAACTCGAAAGCCTTTTTCAAAAAATGACGAAGCTTGGTAGAATCTCCTCCGGGGGATGCAAAGTTTAGTGAAAGAAGCTTTTCCTTATCAATTACCCCGCATAAATTTAAGGAATTACTTCCTGATTTGATTAAAGATCGAGCAATAATTTTGGAGTTGTAGTTCTGAATGATAACATTGCGAGCACTGATAAGATGATCCTGAGACAACACATTAAATTTTTCGCATTGAAAGTCATCAATGGCGTTTTCTCGATCAAAAATTAGTTGGATAGGATTGATCTTTACGGTAATTTTTTCAAGTTCATAGACAACCCCATCACTTGACTTCGCGGAAATGTTTCGTGCGCTAATTTTATAAGGGAAGTTGATGTGAACATCGTGAATGTTAAGATCTATCTGTTCTTTTTTTAGCAATTGAATGATTGCCGCACTCACCTTGTCGTGAATAAGAAAGTTGGTCTTGAAAAAAAGTAATAGGGAAACTTGAGCTAACAATGCGAATGCAAGGACCAGTGGTATTTTTTTCTTCGCTTTTTTTATCGAAGGGTAAGCATCTTGTGGTCTCATGTGATAAGAGTAAAGCGAATCAGTTTTATAGGCTATGGATTAGGCATTAACTTTTCAGCCCAGTCTATAAACTGCTTACCAAGCGTAAATGTAGTCCCATCTTTTTCTAAACCTCCAAACCATTCACCACTTACCTTGTTTGCACTAATGTAGAGTATTGCCACCGACTCGTTGCTTTCATCTTTAAATTTTAGAGTGTGGGTCCAAGGATTCCAGTCTCCCTGGTGCCAGAGTCCTAGACCTTCTATCGAAGAGGGAAGGAAACGATCCACAGTAAGAGATTCCCTTAGAATATTTAAAGTAGCATTATCTTCAATATCCATGAAAGTGGAGTTGTTTTCAACCGAATAAAATGAAAGATGATGGAAGTTCTCAATTTCTAGAGATTTATTTCGAAAGGAATTTTTCTCGCGGTATAAAATTTCATCTTTGTCGAGGTTTACTACCACGGCTTGTTCGGCATCGTTGACTCGTACAACCGAGTATGAACTGCCAGATGTAGAATCAAGGATTTCAAGTTTTATGCTGTCTCCCCCATTGTAAGAGATGAGAAAGGAGGATTCCCCTTTGTTTGTTAGGTTAAGGTTGTCATCATCACCTAGGAAGTCAGTAATTCTCGCAGAGTATAGTAGGTCAATAATTCTATGAATTTCCTTTGTTTCCCCAAGGTAGTTATCTGTTTTTGTCTGATTTTTGTCTCTAACTTGCCAAAGGTTTTCTTGTTCATTTTGAAATGAAAGCTCTCTGTTATCATTCGTGATCGTGATAGCTTCTATATTTTGCTTGGGGAGTAAGAAAATCCTATTTTCTCTATACTTTATGTACCAATCAGAAAGCTTTTCTTTCAATTCATGTTTTATTTTAAAAAAGGCATTGTTTTTTGGATGAAAGCAAATCAACTCGTTTCGCTCATTATTCTCAAAAATATGTAATAACTCGTGGTTCCCCATACCGGATATTCTTACTAAAATATTGGGTTTGCCCAGGGGGAGGGATGTTAGGTTTTCGTCCAAAATAAATTCTGTTACACGAAATGAGAGTAACTCATTAATTACTAAATTAATTTCTTTTGGGTCGGCGATTTTTGATTCCGGTTTTGTAAAGTACCAACTTTGATTTCTTTTTTGCAACTCAGTGAGCTTTTTTGAAGACTGGTTTTTGTCATTAAAAGTTATGCTCACCTGATCAATCCCGTACATCGGGGTGTTGAAAAAGGTTGTTTCCCCCCAAAATGAAGGAGATATGGAAGCTAAAGACATCAAATCTTTGGAAGCTTTCCAAATGGCTTTCCGAAAACTTTCATGTTCTTCAATCTGGATAAACATGCCCTGAGAATCTCGGGTTTCATCTCCTAAAACGATGGTTGTATGTTTTCCATTTCCTCGGATGTGAATATGTGTGGAATTTGAATCTATTCCGTAGTCTGCTAGCACTTCACCTCGCTTGAGAAGATCTTCCTGGGTGATAACCAACTGAGGGTTGGAATGAGCGAGTCTTGTTTTTAAATTAGAAATCACCAAACTTTCAGCGCTCCACGAAATGGGATCTTTTATGAACCAATCATCCTTGTTTTTTTGGATCAGTATATATTGATCGTTACCTTGAGAAACTTTCACCTCATCAAGTGTATCTAGTATTTCTACAAGTTTAAGGGGGAAATCTCTGGGATTATTTGTATCTTCACTAATATTTAAATAAATGATGATTCCAACAATTAGATTACAAAGAAGTAAAAGTATTTTAACTTTGTTCATTATAGTTCTTTTCGAAGCCAACTCACAAAAAAGCCAAGAGCTACAACCACCATTGGAACTGTAACTGATAGGTAAGTCATGCGTGTAAAGTCATCTTCATTCATAGTAATGGTGTAACGATCGAGTGGGGTAGGAGGAATCTCAAGTAATTCAACATCCTCATTCACCCACCGAATAATATTTCTGCATAAAAAGCTGTTTCCCGTATTTCTCTTTAAGTTTTTATTGGAGAAAATAGAGGAAGAGCCAATGACAGCAATTTTACTTTTTTTCTTTTTGAATCTTGTTTCCGAAATCGCAATGACCGGAACAGGTCCTTCGATATCCAACAATCTGTTTTTTTCATATGGCTTTTTCCGCTTGGCCCAACCAGATAAAGCAAGAGAGTCTCTGGAGGAATAAAGCAATTCCCGGGAAATAAAATTTGAATTTTGTGTGCTTAAGCTTTCTACAGGTCGACAATCACCCGAGAAAATTCTGAATTCTTTTTCCATGAGCGGTTTGATGATTTCATGAGACTTAGCCGCTGGGTATGTCGAAAGATAATAAGCACCACTAAAATAATCAAAGTTAGCCATATTTTCATCATGTACAAGCATGTCGTGGCATCTGATACCCCATTCCCTTAATAGGTTTCGAAGCCCGAAGGCGGGGTTGTCCAGACCTGTGCCCTCACTGACTGGATCAATGCAAAGTATGACAGAGCCACCTTCTCGATTTACGAAATCTCGAAGGTTGCCTATTTCCTTATCTAGAAAAGCACCCTGGGGTTGAGCAATTACGATAATCTTGGCATCGGGGGGAACTGCATCGATTACGCTGAGGTCGATAGAAGTTACATCCAAATTTGATTCCTCAATAATTCTTCTCAACTCAGAAAAACCAGTGTCACTGTCGAAATCAGTGGGGCTTGCCTCACCATGCCCCCGGGTAAAGTAGGCCACATTTTTCTCTTTCAATGGACCAACCAAATCTAATATAGCTTCTATAACTACCTGCTCTCCACGAAAAACTTTAGGTTCAAGAACTCCTTGCCCTGTTTCCTTCCAATCAGAATAAAAGCCCGACTCCCATACGAGCTGCCTGGCATTTGCATCACTAGATTGAAAGCTCTGTGAAAGATCGTAGGGATTAGTTGACTCCTTTCTTTGGTATTTAAACAGAGTCTTTTTAGTGCGATTAGGCGAATATAATGCAATTATGTTAGGTTCGGTAATTTTATACTTTTGGAGGCTATCTTCTTTAATCTTAGGAACATCTACATTTATGTAGTGAACTTTAATTGCCTGCTTGGTTGATCCTTGGGCGAAGTTTTCCAAAAGAAGCTCCAAATCAAGAATAAGCTTTTGGATGATTTTGGGCAGCTGGTTGTCATTTTTGATGGTAATAACAACATCTACAGGTGCTTCCATTTTATTGAGTAAAGCAAGACTTTCCCTGGATAATGAATACTTTTTGTCTGGAGTTAAGTCTATTGAAGCATTGTATTTTGAGATTAAGAAATTGATACTCAATGAAAGCGTAGAGAGCAGTACTATGATTACCCATCGATCTAGCTTACGGTTCCTTTTTGCTTGCTTAAAGTCCATTACTTTTTGATCTGGTCTATTTGAGTACTTGCAAGAATAAGAAAATAAAAAGTAACCACTAACTGATAAAGCACTGTGGGAATGTCAATGATCCCCACAGAGAAGTATTGCATCTTATTTAAACCACCAAAAACAGCACCCAAGCTAGACCAGGCAATTTGAGGAAATCCACTAAAAAATTGGTATTCAATATTTTCACCGAAATAGAATATCATGACTGAAAGATAAAGAGTGAGAATGGTGAAGGTGAGCATTCCGGCAACCATTTGATTATTGGTTACTGAGCTTGAGAATATTCCTACTGCTGAGAAACTGGCACCGAAAATCAGCAAGAATGAAAAGGCGCCAATCCATTGCTCTACCTTATCGAATCCTAGGCTTTGTGATTGTTCGGGGAACCAAAGACTGATGATGAGTGGAAAGCAAAAAGATGCCATCGTTATGAAGATGTAAAAAAGGTAGCTAGCCGTCCACTTTCCAAGTACAATCCCCAAATTACTAACCGGTGCAGACATAAGAGTTTCCAAAGTACCTAATCTTCGTTCCTCGGCAAAAGATCTCATCGTTAGGAAGGGAATGAGTGCAGGAGCACCAAAAATTAACCCAACCACCAAGGAGGCTAGAGGAGGGAGAATCCAGTCAGTGAGAACAAAGCTTTCTATGAAAAAACGAAAACCAACCCCCAGTAGGGCCAAAAAATAAAAACTGGCCACATAGGTAGCAGGAGAGACAAACAAGGCAAACAATTCGAAACGCAAAATAACCAAATACCCTTTAATCATGAAATTTCATCCCTAGGTTCATCTGGTTTTGATTTACCACGACCCAATAGATCCATTTCTTGCCAGTTTTGCTTGGTAGCCTTCAAGAAAATTGTTTCCAGGTCAGGTCGGCAAATTTGAAATTCGGATATTTCAAAAGATTGGTTTTCTAACAAGGTGCGTAAAATTAATTCAACAGTTTCACGTCCCTTAGAGCAAGTGAAGGTAAATCTTCTCCGTCCCGTGATTTCAACAGGATCATCTTGTAGAAGTACACATTGGGGGTCAATTTGACGTATGGATCTTTGCAGTTCAATTTTTTTGGCTTTTGAAACAATTTCAAACGCAACGGACTGAATAAATTTATTTTGCAGGTCAACAAGTGTACCTTCCGCAACAATTTGTCCATGACTTAGGATTATCATCCGGTCACAGCAGGCTTCTACTTCAGATAAAATGTGAGAAGATAAAAGGAATGAAACTTCTCCACGAAGTCTTTCCATCATTTTTCGGGTAATGGCTGACTGCCTCGGGTCGAGCCCGATGGTGGGTTCATCAAGTATAATCAACCTAGGCTCAGCTAATAAAGAGTCCGCAATGCCAACTCTTTGACGGAACCCTTTAGATAAATTGCCGATTTTTCTTTCCGAAATTGTTCTTTCTAGGTCACACATTTCCAGGACCGATTTGATGCGATCTCGTTTTCTGCTACCTTTAAGACCTTTGAGACTGGCACGGTATTTTAGATATTCAATGACTCGGAAATCTTCGGGTAGAGGGTTGTTTTCCGCGAGGTATCCTATGTGTTCGCGTACCTCTCCTTCTTCTTCTGCTAGGTCAACACCGCAAACTTTTGCTTCTCCTGAATCTGCTGCAATTAAGCCAGACAAAATTCGTAAAGTTGTACTTTTGCCTGCACCGTTGGGACCTAAAAAACCAACAATTTCACCTTTGCCTATGGAGAAACTAATGCCGCGGAGTGCTTCTGTTGACCCATAACTTTTCCGTAAGTTTATAACTTCAACGATGGGCAAAGGTTTTCTCTCGCTACTCATTATATTAATCGAGAAAGAACTTTCTCGATGCAATGGCCAGGCCTTCCAATGTAAAATGGGGCCGAATTTCAAAAGCAAGAGATTTCAAAAGTGTGGAAGCACCGCCAACAAGGAATAGGGTGGCTGGTGGGGCAGCTTGGGGGAATTCACCGATGATGGAATCAATGATTCCTGATACCATAGAGTGATATCCTAAATGAACTCCTAAAATCATCGCCTCCTTTGTGCTCTTACCAATTTTATCTTGAGTGGTGAAGTTTTCAGGAAATGATACGGGTGGAAGAAGTGCTGTGTTTTGGTGTAAGAAATCGAGGTATCCTTGGGGACCAGGTGCAATAACTCCCCCCATGTATCCATCAGCTTTGCTGACAATATCAAAAGTAGTGGCAGTCCCAACATCAACAATAATCGAAAAATTAGACGATGATTCGAAGGCTGAAACCGAATTAGCGAGTCGATCGGGTCCTATCTCGTCTGGAATTGGATAGGAAATTGGAATACCGCAGTTTGAGGAATTTAAACGAAAAAATGAGGTTCCTGCTGGCATTTCCTCAAGCAGAATGGATTCTGCTGCAGGCACAACGGAACAATATGAAACCGGAAGTTTTTGGGGAACATACTTAAAAAAAGAGGAGCCAGGCAAAAAATTTGAGGTTGAAAAATGTGAAGATTCGATAAGCTTGAGATGATCGAATATACCAACATGAATGTTGGTATTTCCTATATCGATACAGACATGATTTCCAATCGTCATTTTTTGACTGACACTTCACCTGCGTGAAATACTTTAAATCTCCCGTTTCTTAATTTTAGTTTTAGCCCCCCGCTTTCATCTATTCCGTAGGCAACTCCGTTTACTTCTTGCTTACCCGAAAGTAAAGATACCGATTTTTTGTGCAGAAAATCATAATTCCTCCATTCAGCCAGCAGAGCTTTATCGGGCTTCTTTGAAATACACTTTTTATAAGTAGCTATACTCATTTTAATTATTTTAGCAGTAATTTCATTTAGTAAAATTGCAGATCTAAGTTCTTCTTTAACCGAGCTAATTGGAAAGTGGCTTGTTATATTTTTTGGCGATTTATTGAGGTTGAGACCAAAACCAAAAATTAAGGAGTTAATAGTTTCGCAATCAACCGAAGCTTCCGTGAGCATTCCACCAATTTTTTTACCATTCATGAAAATATCATTGGGCCATTTCACTTTGATTTCTTCACTGCATAATTCCTTTTGCAATAGTCTTGTGATTTCAATTCCTTGAAGGAGGGTAAAGTATCTAAGCTTTAGGACATCAACATCGGGTTTAAAACCAATTGACATGTAAAGATTACCACCTTTGGGGCTTTCCCACTTGTTTTTGAAACGCCCTTTTCCATTGGTTTGGTGGTTAGCGATAAAAATAAGAGGCTTTTTAGAATTTCGCTCAGGCAGTATTTTCTCAACCTCAGAATTAGTGCTTGCGACTTCATCTCTTACATAAACATTACAAGCAGGAGCACCATAGTACTTAAGCCAAGCGTTAATCATGTTTTCTTCCACAAAACTGGGTTCACCAGCAAACCTGTATCCAAGATTTTGTGTCGCATCAACATGGATACCGTTTTTGCGAAGTTTGTTGATCCTAGACCAAATTCCTACTCTCGACATATTCAGCAGGTTTGCCAATTCGCTTCCCGATAAGTAATGAGGAGCGGACTGAATTAATTTTGTAAGAAGAAAAACGCTTAAATTAGTATTTTTTTTACTAAGAGAACCTGGAGAGAATGGTCGCCTAGCTTTTTTACCCAAAAATTTATTCTCCATTTTAATTAATCACACCAATCCAGACCAATGTCGCACCATGTACTGCTATGTGTTGGTGCCCCAGTCGATATGAAGTCTGGCTTGCATGCTGCGTACAATTCTATGTTAGTTGCAGATACGCAACCACTTACTTCAGTAATGATATCAGGGTCCAATTTAATTATAACTTCTTTAATTTCATCCGGGCTAAAGTTGTCCAACAGAATTGCATCTACTTCATTGGATGTCATAGAAAGAGCAAATTCCACAGTGTCTACTTCCACTTGTAAAAAGATATTCGGATTTCTTTTGCGAATCGAGCGAACGAAATTTAGAAAATCTTGCGTATTATTAATATTTTTGGCGGCCAGGTGGTTGTCTTTGATAAGAATCCTGTCAAATAAACCCATTCTGTGATTATACGCACCACCGCAAGCGGTTGCATACTTTTCTAGCAGTCTATAACCGGGGGTTGTTTTTCTTGTGTCTAGTAAACTTACGTCAAACGAGTCAATTTTTTGTACTAAACTAAACGTGTAGGTGGATATACCAGAAAGTTTTTGCAGAAAGTTTAGGAGAGTACGCTCAACTAAAAGAATTTCATCGGTAGAACCTTGGATTGAGCCTATGACTTCCTTTTTTTTGACTTGGTCACCATCATGAAAATTAGACTTAAATTGTAATGATTGGGTCTTAAAGGCAGAGAGTACAAGGTTTACCATTTCAATCCCACAGCAAACTAATTCTTCCCTGGCCGTAAAATGTGCTTTAGATTTCCCCTTCAGTGAACATGACACCGTAGTGATATCACCATCTATTGGCTTGTGAATGAGCTTTTTTCCAACCTCTTCTTTGACACAATTTTCCAGGAGAAGTTTGATTATATCATGATCAATCTGGTCCCATTTTATCTTTTGGGATAGATATTTTTTTGTTTTTGATTTTTTACTCAATGGCGAAAGAAACTTTGTTAGACATAAACTCCATTGTAGATGGGACATCAGTTACAATTTGTTTTGGGTCAGGACCGACTCCGATAAATTTGATATTGGGAAGAATTTTGGACTTCCATTTGGCACCATAGGCAACTTCAATAATACTCGTTATCATTCGGCTTACATAAATTTTAGCCTCTTTCGGGAAAGTACCAAAGGATTTCAAGTTTTGAAGATCCGTTTTCCATGAATCAAGCTCCTCATAAACAGGTTTGAGTTTTTTCCTCTTGAGTTCATCTCGAGGAACATCGTAGGTAATCTCTCCAATTTCATTTTTATAAGCAGTACAAATTTTAATTTTATTGAGTGCTCGATTTTCTGATGTTAAGGCATCTAGTTTGTTAATAACTATCTCATCAAAACCACCATATCGTAACGCATTACCTTTTTCGACTGCATCAAACCAACCGACCATTCTCTGCCTCCCCGTTGAAGTGCCAAATTCGAGCTTGGCAAGTTTTATTCCCCAGGGATCTTTTGTGTGATCAATCTGAGTCAAGAAATGATGAGTCCCAACCTTTGTATCATAAGCCTTACAGCACCCTACTTGGTTAATCTCTTGGATAGGAATTCCACCGGAGAAAAATATTTCACTTCCATAGGTGTGGGAAGCTGTAACATTGGGGGTAAAACCATGCCTTTTGTCTAGCCAGAACGCTTGGCCAAATTCAGCGACTACTTTCTGATTTTTATCCGTACTGTTTAATAGGATTTTTCGTACATCTTTTATGCAAGTTACTAATTCTTGACCAGCTCTCCAGTAAGTTTCTTCGATTTCATTTAAATTTAAAGTGTAAGCTTCTTTGGACATGAATTTTTCAAATGAAAATTCTGATTTGGGGAATATTTTCTCCTCCACTGAACTTTGGTTAGCTCTTAGTTCAGCGTTTGTTAAAGTATCGAAGAATTTAAACCAGTCATTTTCATTACTTTTACATACATACCGAATTGTATTTATTGCACGCTCAAATCTTTCTTTTAATTTTTTTGAGAAAATTTCTCTTGGTCCGAGAAATATTTGGTAGAATATCTGCCATTGGCCGGTTTCATCATTGTATGCGGGTGTAATTCCCCTGCCGGTTGATCCTCTATTAGGTTCACCTAGTTGATTTATGCGGTAATTTTCCCACGCCAGATCCAGTAACCTGTGGGAGATATCCGTCATGAGGCATTTTTCATCAATTGCAAGTCTCCCTAGCACATCAATTCCCTTCTTTTCCAAGGGCTTAGCTTCCCACAGAAATTTTCGAGGGTCAGCAACGACACCAGAGCCGATGACTAAGTTTTTAACATCTGGGTTAGCAATGCCTGATGGAAGTAAATTTAATTTAAGTCCAGCTGCTGTATGGCCAGCGTTGGCTCCTCCATTTACCTTCATTACACATTCCGCAGGCTGTCCACTTTGTTGATGAATTTCTTCCAGAATTTCGTGAACGACTCGCCCCTTACCTTCATCGCCCATACTAATGCCAATAACGGAAGTTATGTTTGGCGTGCTGGTTGCACCAATTGTTTTTTTCATGTTTAGTTGTTAGTTTTAAGAGCGTTTAAAATCGCTACTTTTCACCTGAATAACATCATGAGGAGCTGATTCTCGTTGGCCTGCTGCAGTAACTTGGACATATTTTGCTTTGTCTTTCAACTCAGCTAAGTTTTCGGCTCCTAGGTAACCTAAACCTGCCCGTATGCCACCAATGAGTTCGCTTATAGTCTCTTTCAGGGTATTAGAAACTTCTTTTAAAGCTTCAATGCCTTCAGCAGTGCTTTTTGAGTTAAGATCTTTTCTGTGGTGACCGTATCTCGCAGCTGAACCTTGTTTCATTGCTTCTAGGCTACCCATTCCTCTATATTGTTTGAAATATTTACCTTCAATTTCTATAATTCTTCCGGGTGCTTCCTTGCAACCGGCTAGTAGCCCTCCGCAAATGACTCCGTCTGCTAAAGTAAGTGCTTTCACAATATCACCCGATTTGTTTATGCCCCCATCGGCAATAATTGATACTCCGGATTTTTTGGCTCCTTGAGCGGCTGCGAAAAGTGCACTCATTTGGGGTATTCCCACACCAGCTACCATTCGAGTCGTGCAAATTGAACCCGGGCCCTGTCCTATTTTTATGGACCTTGCACCTGCATCCGCAAGAAACTCAACGCCCTCTGCTGAGGTTACATTGCCTGCCATAATCGGTATTTCA
>CBFIFQ010000029.1:0-26170 GCA_965661905.1 Opitutales bacterium | reverse complement strand
TGGGTAATCAATGGCAGGGTCCCGCTCATCTTCCATCTGCCCGATAAAAGAATGAAAACTCCAGGGACCAATCCATGACAACCACTTGGTCTCAAAGGGCTCGGGCACACGGCGGTCTATCGATATAGCGGGTATAGGACGGGCATTGGTGGAAAGAATTAAGCTACCATCCCAGCCGGGTCCCCACCAGCGCTCCTGCTGGCCGAAACTGGCAGACCAGTTGCCCAGGCGGGCAGCGATGTAAGAACCATCCATGGCAAAGCCTTCATCTTTTCGACCCTTCCAGTCACGGGGCATTCCGTAAAAAGCGTTCAGGGATAATTTAGCCGCAAAGCGATCATTCATCCAGGATGCGGAGACATTGGTGGCAAAACCGGAGCGTGGTTCAGGACCAAACCCACGGGCAGTGACCCGGTCATCAGCCAAGCCAAGAGTCGTAGAAACAGGAGACCACCCAGATTTTGCTTCCTGAGAAAGTCTTTGATCCAAGAGGTAATTGGGATAGCCATGACCTGTATTTGATCGCATGGCATTCAAACCTCCTAAATCCAGCGGCCAGGTACTTTGCAAACTGTTTAAACCGCCTTCATCACCAAGTAATTTAATTTCGTGCCGTAGAAATGGATCATTCGGGGCAAGAAAGGGCTCAGCAGCTAAAGAAATAGTAGAGCAAACAAGAAACAGAAATGGATTCTTCCAGCCTAAAAGAAAATGTTTTGTATACATTATTGATCCTTATACATCACTCAATTTAGATGAGCAATTCCAAAGCGAGATGTTTTATCTCGCACCCTCTTCAAAGAAAGCATAGGAGATTGAAACCTGATGTGACATGGAGGACGACCCGCTATTTAGAAGAACGAGGCAACACGCTAAACTTAGACTGACTTTTCATTCTGGCCAATCCGGTAAGGAAAGAATTGAGCAGATGAAGGAATTTTTGCGTTTGGAAAAAGAGATGCTCCTGCGGTATCACCAAAAAGGGGATTCCGGTCTTCGCCTTACCCGTGCCCGATCAGTGATATTGGATGTGTTAATCCAGAACCTTTTTGCCTATGCCATGGATGTGGCCAAGGAAAGCATGGCAAAAACCAAACCCATGTGCATGTTGGCAACGGGGGGATATGGTCGGGGAGAACTGAGTCCACACAGTGATATTGATCTCATGTTTCTGTACCCTCGAACATCTATGGGTAAATCTCTCGACGACCTTAAGGAAACAATGACCCGGGAGATCCTTTACCCCTTGTGGGATACTGGTTTGAAAGTAGGTCATGCCTCAAGAGAAGTCAAAGAGGCATTGCTTGAATCTCAAAAGGATATTCGCAACAAGAACTCCATGCTCGACGCAAGATACCTGTGTGGAGACCGAAAAATTGCAGAAAAATTCATCGATAAATTCCATAAGTTTTGCCGTAAAAATAACCCCGCCCAATACCTGAAGGAGTTGCTTACCCATCAAGAGCAGAGAAGGCTTGAGAAAGGTAGCACGGTTTTCCTACAGGCCCCCGATGTAAAGAATGGTGTGGGTGGACTCAGGGATTACCAAGGGATTCTTTGGATGACCAAGGCAAAGTTTGAAAAACATGGCTTGCCCGGTCTGATTAGAAAGAAGTTTTTAACCAAAGAGGAAGCCCAGTCCCTGGAAGACGCCTATTCTTTTCTTTTACGGGTCCGCAACGAATTACACTTCAAAAGCAAAAGGCCGGTTGATATCCTGCATCTTGAAAAACAACCCGAAGTGGCCCTTGGGCTTGGCTACGAAGAAGAAGACATTTTTCGACGGGTCGAGCTTTTCATGGGAGACTATTACTCCCGGGCCCGTACCATTAATCAACTATCAGGCATCCTTGAGCAGCGCCTTGTCCATGCAACAACGGGATCAACATCCTCGATAAGTTTCAAGAAAGTCATCAAAGCCTACCAATCCCCTCCCCAGCAGAATGTCGATGGTTTTGACCTGAACGGGGAAGAACTCAGCAGCCCAAACCTGCAAATTTTTGATGAAGACCCGGAGCGATTAATACGTTTGTTCCGCCACTCCCAGCGCCTTTCCGCCAAGCTTTCACCCGACCTTCGCTCTCTTGTAAGAAACAGGCTGGCTCTGATTGACTCATCCCTGATTAATTCCACTTCGGCCAATGTAACCTTTCGCTCCATTTTACAGGAAATTGGAAATGTAAGTCCGACTCTTTGCGAAATGCATGAACTCGGGGTGCTTGGACGGTTTGTTCCGGAATTCGGAAGGCTTACCTGTAAGGTACAACATGACCTCTATCATCGTTTTACGGCCGACATCCATGTGCTTCATTGCATCACCACTCTGGACGAGATTTTTCAGGGGAAAAAGAAAGCATCCAAGCACTATCTCCAGGCCCTAAGAAAGAATGAAGTTCCCGGCTTGCTTTACCTCATTTTATTCCTCCATGATTTGGGTAAAGACCAGGGGCCCAAGGGCCATTGCGAACGCGGGGTGGAGATTGCAGTCAATATGATGGACCGACTGGGGGTGGCGGATGAGATGCGGGACCGTATTTTATTTGTCATACGAAACCACTTGGAAATGGTACGCTATGCCAACAAGTTTGACCTCGAAGATCCGGAGGTCATTGATTCCTTTGCCCAATTTGTAGAGGGTGAACAACGCCTGCGCTTTTTATATGTCCATACATTTTGTGATGCCAATGCCACCGCTCCGGACCTTTGGAATTCACACAAAGAGGAATTGCACACCCAGCTTTTCACCAACACCTTATCAGTTTTAGAAGGCAAACGAGCACGCAAGGATCCCAATACGCTCAAAGATGCCTACAAGGATTTAAAAGTTGAAGGCGTGACCCAAGAGGAAGTGCTTGAACACCTGGAACAGGTCCCCATTCGATACTTTTCTCACACAGGCAAGGAAGAGGTAACCCTTCATGTGGATATGATCCACCGCTATCTTGAAAGTGGCACAGAGAATCCGATTCCGGTGATTAATTGGAGGAATGATCTGCGTCGCTCCTTGACGGTGGTCGACATCGTGACCCGCGACCGAAACAGTTTGTTTGAGAAACTAACCGGGGCTTTTTCCATCGCCGGCCTTAATATTTTGGGTGCCCGTGCCGTCACGAGAAAAGATGGTCTGGCGATTGATGTGTTCTATGTGGAAGACCAAAATGGTGGCGTGGTCGATGATATTAAAGTACGCGAGCATTGTGAAAATTCCATTCGTTCCTTCCTGAGTGATCAAACTCTACCTGACCAATTAATTTCAGAAAAAAGAAAGAAAGCAGACCGTACCCGCCGCTTTTCCAGTGAGGATAAACTGGGTGAAAAAATACCCTCTCAGGTGGATGTTTACCGGGATGTATCCCTTAACCGTACAATTGTGGAAGTCCGGGCTCCGGATCAGGTTGGTTTGCTTCATTTGATCGCCAAGACCATTTCCAAGTGCGGCTTTGGTATCCAATTTGCAAGAATTGCCACCGAGCAAGGCATAGCCACCGATATTTTTAACATTGAGCCACAATCTAAAGAAGACTTTTCTCCCTCCCGCTTTTTGGAACTACGGGAAGACCTAAGCACCGCCCTGCACAAAGAGAATTTTTACCACGAAGTATAACTCATTCCCTTCAAGAGAGAGGCAGGGTGAGTTTAAAAACAGTCCCAGATTCGTCAGACTTCACCAGTTCCAAGTCCCCGTCATGGCTTCTCAATATCCGTTTTGAAATGGTTAACCCAAGGCCTGTGCCATCGGTACGGGCAGTCAGGAAAGAATCAAATATCTGAGCTCTTAAATCCTCCGGTATTCCGGTTCCTGTATCACTTACAAATACCTCTGCCCGGTTTTCAGCATTCAATCCAGATTCTATCCTAAGCTCGCCTCCATTGGGCATAGCACCCAGGGCATTGAGTATTAGGTTAAGTAAGGCCTGTTGAATTTGTCCCTTGTCCACAAATACAAGCATGTCATGTTCCGTCTGCGTAAGAGTCAAGCTGACCTGGGATTGATCGAGCTTTAAGCGGACGAGTAAGGTGGCATCCTTTAAAATTTCCTGCAAAGAATAATTTCTCCGGAAGGATTCCCGGCTTTTCCCGAAATCTAAAATACGCCCCGCTATCTGATCCAGGTGATTCAATTTCTCGCGGATAATGGAAATATCCTTATTCTTACTTTCATCCGAATCATGGTCCAGTTCCAGAGAATCAAAAAGTAAGCGTACCACCATCAATGGGTTACGGATCTCATGGGCAATTTCAGCAGCCAAGGTACCGAGGGTGGTGAGCCGCTCGCTCTTCCTCATACTTTCCTCGGAAGAAAACACCCGCCCATACAGCCGGGCATTTTGAACGGCAATCGCCCCCAGGTCTGCAAGTGCCCGCACAATTAGCCGCTCGTCATCATTGAAGCGGTGCTTGCGGTCCACATAAAGGCTAAGTAAGCCGATTGGTTCATCCTCATACACCACAGGGGTCACAAGCATGGAGTGCAAATTCTCATCTCGTATGAGGCTTACAAAATGATGTTCTTCGGTGCGTAATAAATCACGGGTTTGCACCTGGCGGTGCCCCCGTAGGGCGGTGCCTAAAATACTATCCGCCGGTTTAAGGTTTTCTTCGTAAGGCACAAGGCCCTGTTCATTTTGAAGGGACTGTAAACGAAGGTAATCATTGTCCGCATCGTAGAGAAAAAACGCAGATAAACGACAATTCAAAAGAAGCAGGGCTTCCCGGGTAATTGATTCGAGCACCCCATCCACTTTGCGGGTACCCGCCATATCCTGCCCGACCAAAACAAGGGTTTGTAATTGATCGGCTTTGCGCCGTAGTTGTTGAATCATCCACATATTGCCCAACACCCGACTTGCTTCTTTGGCCATGAGTACCAGGAGCCTGAGGTCATCCTCATCAAAGGCATGCAATTCCATGGAATCCACATTGAGGGCACCCACGGTTCTTTCCCCTTCTGTCAAAGGTGCGGCCATTTCAGACTTGATCCGTTCATCGAGGCAAAAATATTTTTCCTCATTGACCACATCGCCCGACAAAAAAGGCTCACCGTGCATCGCCACCCACCCGGTTATCCCAACCCCCATGGGGAGCTCAAACCCCTTGCTTTCCTTTGAAAGCCCTTTCTCTACCTCGATAAGCAACTTATCGGAATCTGCATTGAGCATACAAATAGAGGCAGAACTTGCCCCAAATACCCCGATCACCTCATCCAGGATTTTTTCCAGCGATACCAGGGGGTTGTTTTCCTTACTCGACAAAGCACTGATACGGTACAGCACATCCAGGGCCCGGCGGTCCGAATTTTGTTGGGTAACTTTGATATCCACGACTTGTAAATTATCGGGAGTTACCAGGAATGCGAGAAAGGAAAATGAATTATTGCTTACTTTGAATAAAGTGAGACCAGGTTTCCTCCATCGGTTTTCCCAACAAGGAAGACATAAAAGGTCGACGGGATGGGCGCTTGGGCTCCTTGAGTAATCTCATGCCTGCTTCTTTGGGAAGGCGGTTGCTTTTCTTACTGTTACAGCGAATACAGGAAATGACCACATTTTCCCAGGATGTCACCCCGCCCCGGTCCCGGGGAATGACATGGTCCATATTCAATTCTTTGGTCGGTAATTTGCCCCCACAATATTGACATTTGTAATCATCCCTTTCCAGGAGGTTTTCCCGGTTAAACTTCATCTCCTGCATCAGCATCCGGTCGTAGGAGCGCAATATCAATACAGTTGGAACCAGGACTTGCTGGTTAATCGTCCGCACCACCCGACTCCCCGGTTGAAACTCCACTTCTTTGGAATATTCAAACCAAGCCGGGCCATCAAAAACACGGAAACTTCCATCTTCCGCGTATATCACTTGAGCATGATCGAGGGAAAGCAAACTAAACGCCCGCTCTACCCCCACGACGTTGACCGCTTGCCAGAGGCGGTTGAGCACGAGGGTTTGATAATGTGTGTCCATCCGCCTTTAGATATAACCGAAGACATCTAGGGAGTGTCAAAGGATTTTTCTTACTTTTTTTGTAACAAAAAAGTCACAAATAAGAAAAGGTACTCGGTAGTAGGAAAAAAAGAGCCCGGCCAATAATAAATTAGTAGCTACGGCCTTCTTTATCTTCGTAAAAATTAAGAAAGGCTTTATGGACGACACGATAACCGCCAGGGGTCGGATAATCCCCAGTAAAATACCAGTCACCAGGATGATCAGGTAACGCTTCATGAAGATTTTCAATTCCCTGAAAGACAATCTTCACATCGGTCACCCCGTCCAAACATTTTGGTTTTACAAGCTCTGCCACCCGATCAGAAATTTCACTGACCTTGAAGTTTTCATAGACTCGTTTCACATGATTTACCAGGCTTGGCTTGCTTTCTTTCAAAGCCTCGCGGCACTTCACGGCCACATCATCCAACAGCCCATCATAGCCCCGTTCCTTAATTAAGGAAACAGCCGCCTGAAACGCGATAAATTTTCCCAGCTCGGACATATCAATGCCATAACAATCCGGGTAGCGTATTTGTGGCGCAGTGGAGGCAATTAAAAGTTTTCTCGGCTTCGATCGCCCCAAAATTTGCAGGATGCTTTCCTTAAGTGTTGTCCCTCTTACAATGGAATCATCTATGCAGACAAGGGCGTCATCATGCTCACGAACAACCCCATAAGTAATATCATAGACATGGGAAACCAGCTGGTTACGGCCCGACTCCTGTGAAATAAAAGTCCGAAGCTTGATGTCCTTATTGGCTATTTTTTCTCCCTTAGGCCAATTATCCATGACCAGCTCATTGATTAATTCGTCTGTGAGCTCCCCCTTATTTTTGGCATCAATTAATTGCTGCTGCACCTCAGCACGCCGCACCAGGCGCAGCTGCTCCATAAAGCCATAATAGGCACTTTCAGCGGTATTGGGAACATAACTGAAAACGCTGTTGGAAAAATCCTTTCCCACAACTTCCAATACCTGGGGTACTAAAAGAGCCCCCAGTGTTTTGCGCTCAGCGTAAATATCAGGGTCATTACCACGGGAAAAATAAATGCGCTCAAAGGAGCATCCTGTCTGCCGGGCGGGATCATCGGCAAACCTTTCAATTTCAACCGAGCCATTTGCCCGAACTACCACGATGGTACCGGGCTTGATTTCATTCACCTCACCGGCCTCCTTATTAAACACAGTCATCAACGGAGCCCGTTCGGAAGCCACCGCCACCACCTCCTCATCCTCGAAATAAAAACCCGGACGGATACCCAGCGGGTCACGCATAGCAAAAGCGTCGCCATTCCCGATAATACCCGCCAGGGCATACCCCCCATCCCAGTAAGCGGCGGCTTTTCTAAAAATCTCGGGTAAATTAATTCGCTCCCCTACCCATGCAGAATATTGATCACCGGTAATGCCCTCTTTTTGGGCAAGAAGCCCAAGTTCGTCATTGCTGGCATCCAAGTGGTAGCCGGTTTCTTCCAAAATAGCCTG
Source organism: Opitutales bacterium (assembly GCA_965661905.1). Taxonomy (GTDB): domain Bacteria; phylum Verrucomicrobiota; class Verrucomicrobiia; order Opitutales; family Seribacteraceae; genus Seribacter. The sequence continues at coordinate 18,699 of CBFIFQ010000029.1, read as the reverse complement.
AGTGTCGGTGTCAAAAACCGGGTGCTGGCCCCGTTCCACCAGCTTCTGGTTTAACTCCTCAACATTGGTGAGGTTGAAATTTCCCGCTACCATGAGGTTTTTATTGGGCCAGTTACTCTTGCGGAAATACGGGTGGCATGTGGTGGAACCATAGGCACCGGAGGTGCCATATCGCAGGTGACCGAGCAAAATCTCCCCCCCATAGTCAAAATGCTGCTTGATCGTCTCAGGAAATTCGGGGAATGCCTCTCCTCGCTTGATTATTTTATCAAGTTGCTTGTGCTGGCCTCCAAATATTTTAGCCAAGGCCTTACTGCTTGTACTTCGTTCCCGAAACATGAAGGCCTCTCCTGCAGGCATATTTAACTTCATCGATCCAATCCCAGCACCATCCTGGCCACGGTTGTGCTGTTTTTCCATGAGTAGGAACAATTGGTTGAAGCCCCAAAGCGAGCTTCCGTATTTCTCGGTGTAATAAGCCAGTGGCTTTTTTAACCTTACGAGAGCGATCCCGCAGTGGTGTCCGATTTCATCACTCATTTTTCTAGATTACACAGATTCCATCTGCGAAGGAATCGCATCTTCCCAAATCTTCTGCAACTTTGAAATACTGGAGTTTACAATTTCTTGCTCATTCACGGTCAGGGAAAGCTCTTGGCCCTCGGTGCTTTGCCCAATTACCTGGGCCGGAACCCCGGCATTTTGAGCAGCGCTTACAATGGAATCCGCATGCTCGGGAGATACCCCAATAAGAACACGACCCTGGCTTTCTCCAAAAAGCAAGGCATCCAAGCGGGAAGATGCACCCATGCTATTGATATTTACATTGGCCCCCAGGGGAGATTCTCCAAAAAGCATTTCCACCAGAGCGACTAAAAGACCCCCCTCGGCAAGATCATGGGCACAGTCGATGGTCCCACTTTGAATGTTGGAAATTAAAAAGTTTTGCAGTTTGGCTTCCGCGTTCAAGTCAACTTCAGGCACGACTCCATCTTTCAAACCGAACTGGGTCTGTAGGAAATAACTGCCACCGAGTTCATGCGGCAAGTCCCCGAGAAGAACGATGGATTGTCCCGCTTGGGACAATGAAGACCGGGTCACATGCTGTGCATCATCAATAAGACCCACCATGGAAACCACTGGGGTTGGGTCAATGGCTCCCTCCCCATGCTCATTATATAAACTTACATTTCCACCAACCACGGGAACATCAAAATGAGCACATGCATCCGCCAAGCCTTTCACACATTCCTTCAGCATGAAATAGGCTTCGGGTTTATTGGGGTTTCCAAAATTTAAATTATCAGTCACAGCCAGGGCTTTGGCACCCGAACAAGCCAAGTTCCTCATACACTCCACAAAAGCAATCAGTGCCCCTTTGTAAGGATCGAGATAACAGAACCGGTTGTTGCAATCATTGGCAATGGCCAGGTACTTGTCCAAGCCGGCAATACTCAGCCTTACCACTCCTGCATCACTGCCCGGTTCCACGGTACACCCGGACATAACCATATGGTCGTACTGTTGCCAAACCCACCGCTTGGATGCGATTGTGGGATGAGCCAATAATTTTTCCAAAGCCGGAGTCACATCGCTTGCCTGGAGAGGAGGGACTGAATCAACTTTCCAGTCGCGAGCCCGGGTCACATGAGCGGGCTCACTGGATGGCTGGTCATAAATTGGAGCTTCATCGGTCAGAGATTTCGCAGGTAGATCCGCCACCACCACACCCTTATGGCGAACCACCATGCGATCTCCTTCCTTGACCTCTCCGATTCTGGCCGCGTGCAAGTCCCATTTCTCAAAGACTTCTTCAAGCTCGCGTTCGCGACCACGGTTTACAATGACCAACATTCTTTCCTGGCTTTCGGAAAGCATGATTTCGTAGGAATTCATACCGGTCTCCCGCTGGGGAACCAGATCCAAATCAATTTCAATACCGGCATCTCCCCGCGATGCGGTCTCACAGGTGGAACAGGTAAGGCCTGCAGCTCCCATATCCTGAATGCCCACAACCAGACCGGGAATCGCCATCATCTCAAGACACGCCTCCAAGAGGAGCTTTTCCATAAATGGATCTCCTTTTTGGACTGCGGGGCGGTCCTCCGCACTTTCCTCGGTTAACTCACGGGAGGCAAAACTTGCCCCACCCAGACCATCACGCCCGGTACCAGGACCCACGTAATAGACAGGGTTACCAACCCCTGTAGCAGCTCCTTTTTGAATTTCCTCGTGACGTAAAATCCCCGCACACAAGGCATTGACCAAAGGATTCCCTTCGTAACAACTATCAAAGTAAATATCGCCACCCATATTGGGAATACCCAGGCAATTACCGTAATGAGAAATCCCACTGACTACGCCGCGAAACAAACGCTTAACCTGAGGATTTTCAATATCCCCGAAACGCAAGGAATTGGTCAAAAGCACGGGGCGGGCACCCATGGTAAAAATATCCCGGACAATCCCGCCCACTCCGGTGGCCGCACCCTCAAAAGGTTCAATCGCACTGGGATGATTGTGGGATTCTATTTTAAATGCAACACCCCAACCGTCGCCCACATCAATGACACCGGCATTTTCTTCCCCTGCTTTGACAAGTACCTGACCGATCGAATCTTTATCTTTTTTCTCAGTGGGGAAAAGCTTCAGCAATTTCCGGGTATTTTTGTAAGCGCAGTGCTCAGACCACATCACCGAAAAAATCCCCAGTTCCGTGAGGTTAGGTACTCGCCCCAGAATTTGAAGGATGTTTTCATATTCCTCGGGAAGCAACCCGTGCTGGGCAATAAGTTCCGGGGTTATCTCAACATTGAGACATGGGTCGGGATTAGGGGGCAAGGCAGGGATCGATGAGTCCGTCATGAAGATGCAAGCTCGACGGGGCGAGCACTTTGGAGGGGTTCAAGAAAAGATTGTAAAACCGGGATGCCATCCAAACAAGGGTGATGGGGCTCAACTGCCCGTTCAGGGTGAGGCATCATCCCATAAACATTACCTTCCCGGTTGCGGATACCGGCAATGTCATGAATCGATCCATTGGGGTTACCTTCGTAACGTAACAAAACTTGTTTATTGGCTTCAATTTCCTCCAAGGTGGAATCTTTTACCCGGTAATTGCCCTCTCCATGAGCAATAGGCAAGGCAAGGCTGTCTCCCATTTTTTCACAATTAAAACGCTCATTGGAATCCTCCACCTTGAGGGCTTGGTTCAGGCAGCGAAAGTCAAGGCAGTCATTGCGGATAAGAGCACCCGGTAACAGCCCTGCTTCACAAAGGATTTGAAACCCATTACAAATACCCAACACCTGACCACCCTGGGCGGCAAAGTTCTTGATGTCCGCCATAATCGGAGAAAACCGGGCAATGGCACCACAGCGTAGATAATCTCCAAAAGAAAACCCACCAGGCACCACCACAGCTTCGGTCTCTGCCGGCAGGGAGTCCTTATGCCAAATGCGTTGAGCGGGGACACCAAGTACTTGGTCCACCGCATGTTCAGCGTCCCAATCGCAATTGGAACCAGGGAATTGTATAATGGCTACTTTCAAGATTTTTTCTCCTCCTGCTGGGGTTCCTCGTCCTTAAAAACTTCTTCAACTACGGGGTTTGTTAAAATGCCTACCCCGTCCACTTCAACCGATACTTCATCGCCGGGCAATAAAAACCTTTTCGGGTCCCGAGCCTCACCTACACCGGAAGGGGTACCCGTCAAAATGAGGGTTCCGGGTAGCAAGGTTGTACTTCCACTAAGGAAGGAGATTAAGGTAGGCACATCAAAAATCATATCCTGCAGGGAAGACTCCTGCATTTTTTCATCGTTTACAAAGGATCGAACGGTCAACTTGGAAGGGTCCGGGATCTCGTCTGCGGTCACCAGGCAGGGGCCGACCGGGCAAAAAGTATCAAAGCTCTTCCCTCGGCAAAACTGACCACCCCCTCTTTCTTTCTGCCAGTCCCGGGCACTCACATCATTGACACATGTGTAACCGAGCACACAGGAAAGAGCCTCCTCCGGGGAGACATTTTTACAGGGTCGGCCAATAACCACGCCCAGTTCCCCTTCGTAATCAACCTTATCGCTTCTCAAAAAACGGGGAAGCACAATGGGGTCTCCCGGGTTTTGAACCGAGGTGGGAGCTTTCATGAAAACCATTGGGTGCCTGGGAATCTCAGCCCCCGTTTCCTCCGCATGAGCCCGGTAATTTAACCCAATGGCATAGATAACCCGGAAATCGATGGGGGTGAGCAATTGAAAGGGAGTGATCCTTTGATCCGTTGCCTCAAAAGACCCATCGTCTTTCTGGACAATCATAAAGGTTTGGCCCTGCTCATCAAAGCGACCAAAGCCCATACTACCGGCTTGATCAAGGTAGCGAAATATCTTCACTCCTCAATAATTTCGTAGCGGTAGTCCTCGATGACGGGGTTACTGAGTAGCCCGTCACACAATTGATCGATGGTGGCCCTGGTTTCCGCGGTGTCTTCCGCGTCGATTTGGAAAGTAACTGTCTTTCCCACCCGAACCGCATCGACGGATGCGTGCCCCAAACTTTTCATCGCTTGTTGAACCGCGGCGCCTTGAGGATCCAAGACAGTAGCCTTGGGAGATACATATACCATAACCTTCACAACCCTATGTTATGAATCCTTGTTCCCCCCTCCTTTCAATCAAATTTTGCGCACGTGAGGAAATACGCAGATATTTTTTCTAAGAATTGGCAAGCGGGTGGAAATTGGCATGCTCATCAAGGAGCCGTTCAACTTCCACCTGGGTGTATATTTGAGTGGTTCCCACATCCGCGTGCCCGAGCATTTCCTGAACGGAACGCACATCCGCTCCCCCCATTAACAGATGGGTGGCAAAGGAGTGACGCAACCCATGCGGACTTAAATTTTTTTCAATCCCGGCACGCCGGGCATATTCCTTCACCAAGACCCAGACCATTTTTCGCGATATCCCTTTGCCCCGCATACTCAGAAATAACTCTCCACCGGTTCCTTCTTTTACAAGTTGCGGTCTTCCGCCATGTAAATAATTACGAATCGCTTCACTTGCATGCTTGCCTACGGGCACAACTCTTTCCTTGGCCCCCTTCCCAAAAACCCGGGCAAAGCCTTCCTCTGTATCAATTGCATTCATCGGCAGGTCACAAATTTCGGAAACCCGAAGTCCGCTGCCATACATCAGCTCAAACAGGGCACGGTCTCTTTTGCCAAGAGGGGTATTCAGGTCGGGTGCCTCCAGAAAGCGTTCCATTTCCTCAATACTTAAGCAATCAGGTAAATGCCTGGCTTTTCTGGGGTTGGCCAAGAGCTCCGTGAAATCCTTTTCCAACTTATTCTCCCCGGTTAAAAATTTGGCAAGCATCCGGACCGCAGATAATTTGCGGGATAGGCTGGAGGCGGCATATTCCTTCTTGGTTAAGGATGACAACCAGGCAGAAAGGTGCTCCAATCCCACACTTTGCCAATTACCCACACCCTGGTCCTTTAGGTTTACCGCACATTGCACCAAATCTTTTTCATAGGATTCAACCGTGTTGGCGGACAACCCCTTCTCTAATTGTACCCAGGCGAGAAAGGCACTAATTTCAGACTCAAAAGCGGGGGCGGTTCCAGTAAAGCCTCTCCCCTTTCCCTCCGCTTCACCTTACTCTTCGCTCCCATTTTGATCGCTTAGAAATTAATCACTGGGTGTTTTTACCGGGGCCAGATCACCGGCAAATAACTTGCGGTAAATTCGATTGATAGGGGTCTTCATGCGGCTAACCATAAATTTCTCTTTACGCAAAGCCCCATACCCATATCGGTAACTGGCAGCTAACCTGGGGTATGAAAACAGACCCTGACTTCCGAGCATCCCCTTGAGTCTCTCCAAATAAAGCATGCCCACTTCCACATTGGTTTCCCAGTCAAATGCTTGCCGGTAGTGAAGCTTGGTCACATCTGACCAGGCTGCCTCGGTTAGCTGCATCATCCCCCGGGCTACCGAGGTTTCAGCATTGGCATTCAAACTACTTTCCGCATGACACACAGCATATACAAAACTTGGCTCCAAACCATGAGCGGGGGCTTCCTTTTTTATTTTCTCCCAAACTTTACTGCCCGATATGTATTGGGCATTGCTATCAATCAGGTTACACCCCGTTTGGAGCAATAACAATGCACTTAAAATTGCGTATATAAACAATTCATTTTTCTTACCCATCACCTTCCCTAACCAAGCATTCAAAACCCTGCGTTGCAAGGCTCAATCAGCATTCCCCACTCCGTTTCCTCCCCTTGCAAATAACGACCCCTGCTTCAGGCCAATAATAAAAAGCCCAGAAGAAACAACATTCCGATAAAAGCGGTCAGACCAATGGGATGTAGCCCCAACCGGGCTCGCAAAGTCATACGCTCCTTAGCTTTTTGTTTATCCCCTTCCCCAAGAAGCCCAATCTCATGCATGGGATCCGCAAGGAAACTAAGCACATGGACCTGTCCGGCCTTCGAGAAGGTATTTACCTTTTTGACCAATCCGCCCACAAATAAACGATGAACCAGCCCATTACACCCATTCCAAAACCAACCCATTCCCAGTGTAAATCCCTGGCCGGCTTTCCGGTATACCCAATCGATATCTAAGACAACGGACGGTACATCCCGGGGGTACTTTTCAAACTTCCGGAGTAAGATAAAAGCAAGGATTGCAAAAAATAAAACCTGTAACTGGGTAATCACATGGGTGGCATCATATGGGTGATACCCCGCTGCCCCATGGGGCAAAAGCGAATAGAGCCACTCCGGATTACAGCCGACAAACAAACAAAGAAACGAAGAAAATCCCATCGCCAGAAGCATGTTAACCGGTGCTTCCTTGGGCCTCAGTCCGGAATCCTTTCCGAAAAAGGCAAAGAAAGGAATTTTAACACCGGCCTGTAAAAATACCCCAACCGCACCAAAAAGCAGGCAAAGCCAAACCACCATGTATCCATTCTGGGCCGCTTCGGTAATAATAACTGACTTGCTTACAAAACCACAAAACAAAGGGAAGGAAACCGCCATGGCTCCGAGAATGTTAAAACCTGCGGTCCAGGGCATTGACTTGTAGAGCCCACCAAGGTGAGAACTCCTGACCTCCCCGGTGCGGTAAAGGACTGCTCCCATGCTCATAAAAAGTAAACCTTTGTAAAGAACATGACTAAAGGCATGGGCAATGGCCCCATCGATGGCTAAATCCGTACCGATCCCGATACCCACAACCATAAACCCAATTTGATTAATCTTTCCATAGCACAGAACCCGGCGCAGGTCGTTTTCCATCATTCCGTAGAAAATGGGAAAGACGGCCATGACCGCTCCGATCACAATTAACACTTCGGCCCCGGGAAATAAGCGGGCCAGCATACAGACTGCGCATTTTGTGGTAAAGGCGCATAACCAGACAGGTCCGCTATGAGTCGCCTCGGCATACCCATCCTTGAGCCAGGTGTGCAAGCCGGGGAAAGCGGCCTTGATACCTACAGCCAGAAGAATGAGCATGGCACCCACATCTCCCGCCTCCAAGGCTTCCGTCAGAGGCTCCATGGCCAGGGCTGACGCCCCTTCCCCATGGTAGCGGAATAAAATACCGCAGAGTAAAAGTAAGCCGGATGATATGTGGAAGAACAGATAGCGAAAACCGGATTCCTCCGCCGCTTTCGTCTTTCTTCCCCAAATTTGAAAAACTGAGGTGATGGCCAACCCTTCCCACCAGAGAAACAAAGAAATCATATCCCCGGCAAAGGCTACACCCACGGCACTGGCCGCGTAAAATAAGCCCATCGACAACTGCCAAGGGTCCCGCACATGAAACGAATAGATTCCGGCAATCAAGGCAGCCACATGAAAGAGGTAGCCAAAAAAAATGGCTTGCTTGTCGACCTCTACACCCAATAAATCATAACCAAAAAGTGACAGGTGGGATACTGCACCCAGCTCCAGGGAGTGTATATACCATAGCCCAAACACCGGAGCGATGACCAAGGCCATGGATGCAAACCTGCCACGCAGGACTGCGGCAACCAGCCCACCAATAAGCAAGGCGGTCGCAGGGTGAAACCCAATTTCTAAACCACTGGCAGCAAGTGCATTCATTTTACTTCTCCCAGTAATCCTCCTCTTTCATCAACCCACATTTTCCAGTCGGGTTTCCCAAAAATTTCGATAAATAAACAAGGCCAACACAGACAACAAAACCAAAAATTCCATAAAAAGCAGGTAAGATCTCCACCGTATGCAAAGTTTCCCCTTCTTTAAAAATCGCGTGCTTGTGCCAGCCCAGAGTGAAGATGATATCCACCACCACAATCAGCCCGCATAGCCAGTAAAAGCAACGCAGCAGCCTAGACCTATTCTCAGGGTAATCGAGCCAGTCTTTGGCCTCTTTCTTCTTTTTACGGGGTTTTGGCATGACAAATAAGATATTCTTTTACTCCTTAATTCCGGCAAGTTGCAAGAGAGGTTCGCTGAGGAAGAAAAGCACAAAGCATCCGATCGCGGTCAAGGCAAGCGGGACCACACATGCCCAGGGGGCTTCCTTGATTCCACTCGGTTCCTGCTCAGTTTCATCTTTCCGGAAAAATGCAGTCACCGCAACGGGCAAGAGATAGAAAACATTTAGCAATGAACTCACCAAAAGTACCACCACCACCCAGGCGGCGTCCCTATCCAAGGCTCCCATGGCGAGATACCACTTACTGACAAACCCACCCAGGGGAGGCAGCCCGATTACGCTCAGGGCACCAATCAAAAAGGCTCCCATGGTGATGGGCATTTTGCGCCCTAGGCCCCTCAATTCACTGACATATTTTTTGCCAGTGGCCACAAAAATGGCACCCGCACAGAAAAACAGGGTAATCTTACCACAGGCATGCATGGCAATATGCAACACCGCCCCCCCCATTCCCTGCTCTGTGGCCAAAGTGGCACCCAGGACAATGTATCCAAGCTGGCCAATCGTGGAAAAAGCAAGACGTCTTTTCAAATTATCCTGAGACAGGGCAATCAGCGACGAAATCAGGATGGTGGCACAAGCCAGGAGCATCATCCAATCCTCCCCATCCATCTTTGATAAAACCTCAGGACCGAAAATATCAGCATACACACGGTACACGCAAAACACCCCAACCTTGACCACTGCCACCGCGTGCAACAAGGCAGACACCGGGGTTGGGGCGACCATGGCCCCGGGTAGCCAGGAGTGGAAAGGCATCAGGCCCGCCTTGGCAAAGCCAAAGGTAAACAAGGCAAGCAGGATAATCTGCGTGGGCTCGGTAAAAAAGCCAACCTTGCCGGTGTCGGTGAGAAAGTCCATGGTCACATTGCCACCATCCAGCCAGACATAGCACCAACTTAGGGCAGGCAAAAGAAGGCAGAGTGAGGTGAAGAGAAGATAGCCCAAATAAGTGCGCCCCCCTGTCCGGGCATTCTTGTCCTGCATGTGGGTGACCAAGGGAAAGGTGGACACCGAAAGCATTTCGTAAAAGATGTAGATGGTGAGAAGATTGGCTGAAAAAGCCACCCCCATGGTTGCGGAAAGAGACAGGGCAAAAAAGGAATAAAAACGGGTTTGGGCATGCTCATGTAAGCCCCGCATGTACCCGATGGCATACACAGTCGTCGCGATCCATAAAAGGGAGGCCACACAGGCAAAAAGAATCCCGGGGCCATCCACCCGAAGAAGTAAAGGAACATGAGTGAAAATCTGCCACACATGGCACTCGATAATCGCTCCCTTTAAAATAATCGGAACCATGGAGACCACAGCGGTGGCTTGGACTACCGCAGCAATAAAAGTAAAGGTTTCCCGCAGGTTGGGTCTTTTCTCTCCCGCCCACATGATACCAATCATTCCAAACCAGGGGGCAAGAAAGGCAAGCAAAGGGCGAATATCTTCCACGACCACAGGTGCCAGAGTATCGACTACCGTGGCTACTTGGTTTGTTATAATCGCTTCACTCATCTTAGTGACCTGTCCCCCTTGGTAAATTAAAAGGTTCCAAAAACCTCTCGATTTGGTTCACCACTTCCTGGTTGTAGACGCCAATGATCATGACAATGGAAGCCGCAATCAGTAAAGGGATAAGCATCGACAAGGGTGCTTCCTCAAACTTGGTTTGCTCCTTGGTTAAACCTAGATCGCCATGCCCTTTGCCCAGGTTCTGCCCACTTTCACTTACCGCCAGATAAATACGCTCAATGAGGCGGAAAAAGAGCACCACCATAACCATAGTCGAAAACATGAGCACCACCATATATTCCCAGCGCTCGGCCACCATTCCTCCGGTTATCAAGTACCACTTACTAAAAAAACCACAGGTGGGAGGCAGACCGATGATGGAAAACCCTCCGACAAAGAACCCAATCATGGTGAGGGGCATTTTGGAGAACAACCCCCGCAGCCCATCAAAGTGAGTGGTCTTACAGGCCCGCAGGATAATTCCCGTGGCCAGAAATAAGCACAGGGTCATGCAGGCATCACTGATGATATGAAAGATGGAGCCGATTAATCCGTAGTAATTGTATATCCATACCCCACCCACCATGTAACCAACTTCCGCCACAATCAGGTAGGCAAGCATCTTCTTAATCTCTCTCTGAGCCAGGGCCATGACCGCGGCACAGACAATTGCAATCACCACAAGCCAAGGCATAAACTCAGACCACAGCGTGGACTCAAAAGAAAATTCAACCCCAAAGACGGTGAGCACCATGCGGATCATCACATAAATCATCACCTTGGTAACCAGAGGGGCCAGGAGACAGGAGGTGGTGGTGGGTGCATTGGAATAGGCATTGGGCAGCCAGGCATGAAAAGGAAAGAAAGCCATCTTGATCAAAATCCCCAGACCAATTAATACAAAGGCCACCTGCATAGCCGGGGAATCCTGGAGGTTGTTTGCAGCAATCACCTCCTGGATGCCCACCATGTTTAAGGTGCCCGTCTTGATGTAAAGATACCCGACCCCCAAAAGGTAGAGAGAGGCACCAATGGTACCGAGGATAAGATAGTTGAAGGTGGCGGCAGCGGCACGGTTACTGCCAATGGCGATCATTCCGTACCCGGTGAGGGCAGCCACTTCAATAAGAACATATAAATTGAAGGCATCCCCGGTTAAGGCAATCCCGGCTAAGCCGGTAATTTGAAGAAGGAAAAGCGGATAATAAAGGGCTTCCTTTCCCGGGGTTTCCTTTTCCACAGGAAGCTTGGCATACATGGAGACAATTAAGCCCACACCCACCACGACCAGGGCAATCAAGGCCCCCAATAAATCCGCCCGAAATTCAATCCCCACACCCCGAGGGAAAAGGTCCAGCACCCACCCCCCAAATATATAGGACACTTCTGCCGACGGGCAGGCAACCGCCTGAAACAAAGTTTCAACCGCTGCCCAGGTAGCTCCCGCCATCGATATTATTGATATAGGATAACAAAGTTTACGGTTTGCCATACCCAGCAAGGCACAGGCAACCGAACCGATCAGGGGAAAAAGTAAAACCCAGGCAATTGCGTTTTCCATTATTCGGCCCCTTTCTTTTTCGGGGAAGTGGTTTTATTGGCTGGCTTCCTGACGGAGGATTTTTTGACTGCAGGCTTTTGATTGCCCGCCTTAGGGGAAGAAGCGGCAGGCTTTCGGGTTGCTGGGGCTGGTTTTTTCCGGGGCTGGGTGGTTTTGGTTTTCGGGGCTGACTTTTTCGTTTGGGTTGCCCCCGTACTTTTCGGTGAGCTTGCTGATTTTTGGGGTACCCTGGCAGCTTTGGATGCAGTTCTGGGCTTCCGGCTGGTGCGGGCAGGCCTCCTTCGCGAATTGCTTGCCTTCACCAGGGGTGATTGGCTGTATCTTGCATCGGACCGCTCGATTTTTACAAGTAATTCATCTTCCTCCACCGTACCGTACCCCTGCTGGATTCGCAGGCAAAGGGCAAGGGCCAGACCCAAAGTGGCAACCCCCACCACAATCGCCGTGAGCATCAACACATGGGGGAGAGGGTTCGCATACTGCTGGGTTTCCTCCGGTTGCAGTTCCGCAGGAGCATACAAAGGTTTAGCCTCATCCGTACTGTTCAGTTCGAGGGCAGCAGCCTTGGAAGCAGCACCATGCGGGTCATGTTCCGCCTTGTAGATAGGAATCGTGGCCTCATCCTTCACCGCAATTGACACATAGAATAAAATAATCGCAGTTTGAAAGATCGACATCCCGATCAACTTCTTGATCAAGTTCCTTTTGGATATCATCGCATGCAGACCGATTAATAGAAGCACAACATAGATGAAGTAATTCAATCGCTCGATGAGCAACTCGTTGATGATGGCACCGTCTTCAAACATGATAAATCAATGGCTTTATGGGGAATGCCTGGCTTAGAGCCCCCCCTTTAAGCGTCCCTCCGAAGACAGGTTTGCGTAGAGGGCAAACATGATGGAAGTCACCGTAAACCCCACCCCAATCTCAACGCCCAGCATGGCATGATAGCGTGCCATTTCCCGCGATACTGGAAGCACTCGTTCCAACTCCGCATAATCCAAAAACTCACCCCCAAGAAACATGGAAAGAAAACCAATCCCTGCATAAATAATGATGCCTGCTGCCGCAATCGCCATACAACGGGGCAAAGACATTCTCACCAGGGCATGGTCCAAGTCCCAGGCCAATGCAATCAGGATAAAACTGGCCCCCATTACCACCCCACCCTGAAACCCACCGCCAGGGCTCACATGCCCGTGTGCCAGAACATAGAAGGCAAAAAGTTGAATAACCGGCACCACCAGGCGTACTGTGTTCGTAACAATTAGATCAGGCTCTGCCTCAACCTTGTAAGTAGTACGCGGTCCCCTCCGCCTCCGCCCCGAACCCTTGAGAATGGCAAGGACGGCAATACCGGCAATAAAGACAACCACGGTCTCAAACATGGTATCAAACCCGCGGTAGTCAGCCAGCACCGCAGTCACCATATTGGGTACCTCTGTGTCCACCCCTGTGTTGTTGATGAAATGGGAAGACACTGGCGACTGGGAGGCAGGAGACTTCGGGTCTCCCCACTCTGGAAAATCCGTTGCCGCAAAAAGAAGCAACGCCCCGACGGCAACCACTGGAATGAGACTAATCCACTTCATCAGTCGTTGGACTTCCTCCTAAGGTTAAAAATTGTAGCCACCAGCACCACTGTGCTTATCCCTGCCCCCACGGTGGCCTCGGTGAAGGCCACATCCACCGCCCCCATCTCCGCCCAGAGAAGGCACATTAAAAAACTGTAAACCGCAAAGACTGCCGCCGCTGTGATCAGGTCCCGCACCCGTAGTGCAGCCAAGGCAGTCACCACAAGGAGAAGCAGGATAAAAGTATTAAATAATTCCAGGCCCATCAGCTCTTTTTCCCCTTCTTTCCGCCCTTGGCTTTCTTAAGGTCATCCTCGGTCATGGGCATCTCATCATCCTCAAAAGCGGCCCGCATCAAGGCATGAGAACTTGTGGGACTAGTCAGGTAGATAAACAAGACCACCGCCATAATTTTGATAAGCAACAACCAGCTTCCCATAGAAAAATCCTCCATGGTCACCAGCCCAAATCCGGCAAGCATCAACATAGTGGATAAAGTATCCCCCTTGCCCGCCGCGTGCATTCGGGTGTAAAAATCTGGGAAACGCACCAGGCCCACCGCTGCACCCAGAAAGAAAACCAGGCCCAAAGCTCCCAAAAGGATACCTATGATTTGCAGGATCAAAAACCCACTTTCGCTGCTTCCAGCCTCCGTGGCAGTCGATGCCAGGCATGCAAATGAATTCGAAAAAGAAATCATCGCTTACGGGCTCCTTTCTTTTCCTGTTCCTCCATCTCCTTCAAAGATATCGTCCGGTTGAGGTACCGGGAAATAACAATCGCCCCGACAAAGTTGAGCAAGGCATAGGAAATGGCAAAATCAACAAACATTTCCACCCGGTCAAAAAGAGTGCCAATGATGACCAATAAAACCGCTGTCTTCGTCCCAATGACATTCACTCCAAGGATGCGATCAAAACTGGTCGGCCCCACCCAGATTCGATAAATGACCGGGATCATCAAAGTAAACAGGGCGGCCCCCATAATAATGGCAAACCAATGGGTCATTTCTTCTTCAAAACCTCGGGTTCAAACACTTCGGCCACTTTTCTCTCAATCGCCCCCTCTAAGAGGTCATCCTCCAAAAACTGGCTCATGGTATGGACATGAAATACATCTCCCCTGATAAGCATGGTAATGGTGCCGGGTGTGAGGGTAATGGAATTGGCAAACACAAACTTGGCAAAGTCGGTCTTCAGGTAAGTTTTAAAAGTGACCACCCGGGGAGCCATCTCCTCATAGCCCTCTTTGGTCATAGCCAACTTGAAGACATGCATATTTGCCTTCACCACCTCCCAGGTTATCCAAGGGACATACTGTAAGAAACAGGCAGCTTCCCTCAGCCTTTCTCCCGCCTTTTTTCTGCGATCAGAATACAATAAATCCTGGGACAACCAGGTTACCACCGCACACGAAATAACACCCAGGATTAAGTGAAAAACATCAAACTTCCCAGACAAAACAACCCAGTTAAGGAAAAGCAGAAGAAATATGAGAATGGGGTACACAGATAAACGAGGTGATAAAAAGTGGTAAAATCACAGAAAAAGACATTTCCCAATCGGGGCAACCCTGAACGGAGAAAAAAGGCTGATTTTACAATTTATCATAACCTGAATACCTGAGTCGTGTTAAATATAAGATCATTCAATCGCTTACCAATTACTAGGTGTGAAATTTTGGGCTTTTAAATTTTATATACAGCCAGGTTTGACTTTGCTCCCGAATCTTTAAGACTAAATCAAATGATCATCTTGCTTTCCCCCGCTAAAACTCTGGACTTTGAAACGCCTTCCTCACAATCTGTTTGCACACAGCCTGACTTTCTGGACTTATCTGCTAACTTGATTCAGGGACTTGCGGCCATGTCATCGGATGAAATCAGTGGCCTTATGGGGATCAGCCCCAAGCTGGCCGAACTGAACCGATCGCGCTACCAGGACTGGACTTCTTCCCACAGCCCGGACAATGCCAAACAGGCAGCACTTGCTTTTAAAGGGGATGTGTATGAGGGCTTACGAGCGTGGGAATTTAATAAGAATGATTTTACTTTTGCCCAAAAGCATCTTCGCATCTTGTCCGGACTATACGGGATCCTTAAACCTTTGGATTTAATTCAGGCACACCGATTGGAAATGGGTACTTTATATGCAAACCCGGCAGGGAAAGACCTTTACGCCTTTTGGGGGAAGCGGTTAGTTCAGTCTATCAATCATGACTTAACTAAATCGAAATCCAAATTTCTCGTAAACCTGGCATCCCAGGAATACTTTAAAGCGGCCAAAGAGAAAGAAATCGAAACTCAGGTAATATCTCCTGTATTTAAAGATGAGAAGAATGGGCAATTTAAGATCATCAGCTTTTACGCTAAAAAAGCACGGGGGTATATGAGTGCTTATCTGATCAAAAACCGCATAAAAGATTTGCAGGGGCTTATGAGCTTTGCCGAGCAGGGCTATCAACTTAATGAAATTGAGTCAACAGACTCGAAGCCAGTATTCACCCGTTCCGAAGAAACGCGAATGGCGATTTAATGTATTTCTTACTTCGAGTTTCTTGGGGAAAGTACTATCAGCCAGAAAGATCTGGCTACGTCGAATTCTTGGATTGGCTTTTGGATTTAGCCAATCGGGAAGCCACTGATTTTCTTTGCATGTCACGGTAGTAAGATGAGTTTCCCCGTTTTTTAGCTTTTCCCTTTCCCGACACTCCACCTTTTTTTCCCATTTGGGAGGCAATTGCACTTAATGAGTCTAAAATTTTCTGTACCATTTTATCGACTCACCCGATTTAATACATCAAGCACATTTTCGAGATAATTGGAGGACGACTCCAACTTTCGCAAAATTCTTTCCGCTCTTTGCTCTTGGCTCTCCCCCTTGATGAGAGGCATTAGCAAAGGTTTATCTGGATCATCATAGATTCCGGTTTCCCGGTTAAAATGCTTCAACCTCCCTCCCCTCCTGATTTCCACCGTATTGTTGTTCATGTCCGTTCTTTTTGCACAAGCGATTGTGTAAATCAAGTACAAAAAAAAGAATCATGCTTCTTTTAATTTTTTCAAAAGTATACTCTTTAATTCCTCCAAACCTTCTTCGAGAACCGCCGAAATAAAAAGAGGTTTTATTTCAGGAAAGCGTTTTTGAAATTTCACTATATTTTCGACTGCGTTCTCTTCATCATTTTTATTACCAACCACCACAAATGGTTTATCCGCTAATCGGGGATCGTAATCCTGTAACTCTTTTTGAAGGTGTTCAAAATCTTCCGCAGGGTCACGCTCATCAGTGGCGGCCATATCAAGCAAGAAAAGCAAAAGCTTGCATCGCTCAACATGTCGTAAAAAACGGTGACCCAAACCGCGATTTTCCGCAGCCCCCTCAATCAACCCAGGTACATCCGCCATGGTAATGGAAGAAAAGTCATCAGGATAATCAATCACACCCACCGTTGGAACCAGAGTGGTAAATGGATAGGAGGCAACTTTGGGTGTAGCATTGGAAAGAACATTGAGAAGGGTGGACTTACCTGCATTTGGAAAGCCCACAAGCCCAACATCTGCGATTGTTTTGAGCGTGAAAACAAAATCCCCCTCCATACCAGGTTTGCCCTCGGTGAATTGACGGGGAGTTTGGTTAACCGAGGACTTGAAGGTTGCATTACCACGCCCCCCTTTTCCGCCTTCCAACACAAGAAATTCTTGTTCGTGATGAAGGAGTTCGCATACAATTTCATTGGTTTCAACCTCCCTCACTTCGGTTCCCAAGGGAACTTTCAACAGACAATCGGCTCCTCCTTTTCCGTTTTGATCACTTCCACGGCCAGGCTCTCCATTTTTAGCATTCCAATGTTTTTTAAAGTGAAAAGCTCTCAAATCAGAAATGTTTTCATCAGCCAAAAGGTACACATCCCCTCCCCTTCCACCGTTTCCGCCGTTCGGTCCTCCATTTGGCATATATTTCTGCCGAAGAAAGGACATACAACCATCTCCCCCTTTACCCGCTTTTAAATATACTTTGGTTTCGTCGTAAAACATTACTTAGTAATTATTTATATCGACTTGATTCATTATGGTCAATGTATCAAAAAAAAAGACCGCAACCCGTAGAGGGCTGCGGTCTTTGTAAAAGCTAAGAAATTACCTCTAGTATCGGTAGTGTTCTGGCTTGTAAGGGCCGTCAACAGACACTCCGATGTAATCTGCTTGATCGTTGGTAAGTTTAGTGAGCTTTGCCCCTAATTTATCGAGGTGCAACCGGGCAACTTCCTCATCAAGCTCTTTGCTTAATCGAGTGACACCAATTTCCCTGTCCGGGTTATTACGGATGTCAATTTGAGCGATAGTCTGGTTGGTGAAACTATTGGACATAACAAAACTTGGATGACCTGTTGCGCAGCCAAGATTGATCAGGCGACCTTCCGCAAGAAGGTATATACTTTTGCCGTCCGGGAAAGTAAAACGACTAACAGGGCCACCTGGAACACTGTCGTCCTTGATTATTTCCTTAGTAACGCCGGGCATATTTTCCAACTCAGCAACCTGAATTTCATTATCAAAGTGACCGATATTACAGACAATAGCCTGATCTTTCATGCGGCTTATGTGATCCGCAGTGATGATATCCTTGTTCCCGGTGGTAGTAACAAAAATGTCAGCTGTTTCGAGAGCATCTTCAATCGTGGTGACTTGGTAGCCAGACATGCAAGCTTGCAAAGCACAGATCGGGTCCACTTCAGAAACCATCACACGGGCTTTTTCATTGGCAAGGGAATCTGCTGAGCCTTTTCCAACATCGCCGTACCCACAGACCATGGCTACTTTACCAGAGATTAAAACATCAAGGGCTCGCTTGATACCGTCGACCAAAGAGTGGCGGCAGCCGTAGTTGTTATCAAATTTTGATTTGGTGACTGAATCATTAACATTCACCGCCTGAAAAAGAAGTTTCCCTTCTTCCTGCATCTGTAAGAGTCGAAGAACCCCGGTAGTTGTTTCCTCGGAAACCCCGACAACCTTCTCAGCCACTTTAGACCAGTGTATGGGTCTTTCAGCATGAGTTTTGATAAGAAGCTTTTTAATAACAGCCTCCTCCTCGCTTTCGGAGTCGGAATTCACCCAGTCGCTGCCGTTTTCGAGCTCAACTCCTTTGTGAATTAGCAGGGTGGCGTCTCCTCCGTCATCAACGATCTGGTCAGGACCACTTCCGTCAGGCCAGGTCAATGCATTCCATGTGCAATCCCAGTAATCATCCAATGTCTCACCTTTCCAGGCAAAAACAGGAACACCGGCAGCAGCGATTGCCGCAGCGGCATGGTCTTGGGTGGAAAAAATATTGCATGAACACCACCGGACATCAGCACCGAGCTCCACAAGGGTCTCAATGAGAACTGCCGTCTGGATTGTCATGTGTAACGAACCCATGATCTTAACGCCGGCAAGTGGCTTGGATGGTCCGTACTTTTCACGGGTTGCCATAAGGCCAGGCATTTCATGCTCGGCGATTGAGATTTCTTTACGGCCAAACTCAGCAAGTGTGATATCAGCGACTTTATAATCTAGGGTTGGAGTGATTGTT
>CBFIFQ010000028.1:0-26371 GCA_965661905.1 Opitutales bacterium | reverse complement strand
CCCACTTTTGCGAAAGGTAATGTTGCAAATTTGCTTTTTCTGCCGCACCCAACAATCTTTCGTAAATGATCAGTTCAGCTATATTATCATCCGTGTCGGTCCATACCAGACCGTTCTGCAAGGAAGAACCTGAACCAAGATTTAAGTGAGTCAACAAGGCTCTTCCTGTTACATCTCTTTGGGCTACAGAGATGGTTGGGGCGTAGGAATAAGTTGATGGGTAAGAAGAACTATCACCGTATACGCTGGTATCCGTGTTTATATCCCCAAGCGTCAAAGTAAAACCATCAATGTAATCAACTCCTCCGCCATGGCTAGATAACCATCGATCAACATAATAACGACCCGATGCCCGTCCGGCTGGAAGGTGTGAAACAACAAGGACGGTCATTTCCTCTGTGTTAGAGACATCCCCAACATATAAGCCAACCGACCCAGCGAAACTTACAGATGGATTGCCGTTGATCTGATTGGTCTGGAGAGATGGCTGCCGATCCGTATTGGATTGAAATGCATCATTTGCATTTCCACTCAAATCTTTCCAAGTCAGAATTTTACTCCCATTACTGAGGGTCGAATTATCAGAATTATCAATATTCTGGGCATCAAGCCAGATGACTAAATTGCTAACATCCAAAGGAGTTGTCTCACTTCCTTGAAGAAAACATGTTGAGACCACTCCCAAAACTGAACAAACAATTCCCCCAACCCTATGGGTTGAAAATAAAAGAGATTTAAAAAAGGGGCTCAAAACAAATGAATACAGTACACATTTGTATTAGCTCTCGAAGAGAAAAAAATACATTAATAAGTGTAAAATATCAGTTTATTTACGCAACCTTTATGTTTTATTTATAAAATGGGTCTGAAATGTAAAAAAACTCCCTTTCCCCCAACGCTTTTCACGAAAAAATGCATTATAATCATGAAATTATTGAACTGCAAAGGAAGGGCTTTACCACCTAGATTTCAATAAAAAACTATTTCTTTTAATGAGGGTAAAAATCAAGGTACTACCTGGCTGGTAGCTGTGACTGGCTTTACTTTAACCAGTTGATTAATTTGGTAAGGGCCCGGGCACGGTGGCTAATCTTGGCCTTTTCCTCCAAAGAAATTTCGGCAAAGGTGGACTCGCTCTCTTTGGGCAGAAAGAGTGGGTCATAACCGAAGCCTCCGCTCCCTCTTCGCTCGAAGAGTAGGGTACCCTCGCAAGCACCGGAAAAGGTCTCTTCCAACCCGTCCCCAACGAGGGCGAGCACACAGCGAAAACGGCAGGACCGTTTTCCTTCTGGCACCTCTTTCATTTCCGCGATTACCTTATCGTTATTGGCCTCGTCGTCGCAAGGCTCGCCGGCATAGCGGGCAGAAATCACCCCGGGGCGACCATCAAGGGCATCAATCTCGATCCCGCTATCATCCGCCAAAAACCAGGCATCTTTGGGACCGATACTCCGAAGACCATGAGCTTTAAGTAAGGCATTGGCCTCAAAGGTGGATCCCGTCTCCTCCACCTCAGGCATGCCCCCAATTTTATCGGGCCCAAGGACCTGAACTGAGAGACCCGCCTTATCCAAGGCAGTCTGTAATTCGTGAAGTTTGTGGGCATTGCCCGAGGCAAGATAGATTGTTTTCATTATAAAAATCCATGGGTTAAGTGATCAGGGCCAAGCTCTACCTCAAGGGGATCCCGGAGACGAAGTTTTTTGGGAATCGGAGAAGCTAAGGCGTGAGGCCCGAGAAATTCACGTGGAGAACGATAGCGAAAGAGGTAGTCCGCCAATCCTTCCTCGTACAGAGACTGGGCTATTTCGGCGCCTCCTTCGCAATACACTCCATTCAATCCGAGCTGGGTCAGCACTTCGGGGAAGCTGAGAGTTAAAACTCTTCCCCGGGGGCAAGCTTCAGCCTGAATCAAGGAAATACCAAGCCCTCTGGCACGGGCCACCCGGTCTTTTTGGGCAAGCCCATGGCTTGTGGTTATAATGCGGGTTTTCCCGGCATATTCATCGGTATACAGAGCCCGGTCCGGGATTCCGGCTGCCAAAGTGGATAAAGTGGAGTCAATTACGAGACGAATCGGGCACCAGGTTTCGTCTGGCAAGCGGGCGGTAAGGGACGGGTTATCTGATAGAACCGTTCCGCTTCCCACACAGATTGAGGGAAACAAACGACGCCAATGCATCATATCCGACCGGGCATCGGATGCGGTTACCCGGGTGGGGGTACCAGCTTCATTGGTGAGTTTTCCGTTGGCGGACTCGGCTAACTTGAGGGCAATAAGCGGGCGCCCGGTCTGCATGTTGTGATTAAAGATAAAATTGAGGCGGGTTGCCTGTGCCCGAACATCCGGATCACCGACCTGCACATGTAAGCCATGCTCGCGAAGGATATCAAGGCCCTGTCCTGCATGCCGGGGGTTGGGGTCTTCGCAGGCGACATAAACAGATTGGATCCCGGACTTCAAAATAGCTTCGGTACAGGGCGGTGTTTTCCCTTGGGTTGAACAGGGCTCAAGGGATATGATCAGGGAGGCTCCGGGTTGCGGGGGCCTGCCAAGGGCATTGAATGCCTCCACTTCAGCATGAGCTTTTCCTGTCGCTCGATGAAACCCTTCGGCTACAATCTCTCCATCTTCGACAAGCAAGGCTCCAACCATTGGGTTGGGGTGGGTAAGCCCCCACCCTTTTCGTGCAAGGACAAGCACACGGTCAAACAAGGAAGCTAGGGATGCAGGTGATAGGCTCATGTAATTAGCTATCTCCTAAGCCAGGGTAAGCGACAAGCCAACCGGGCAATGATCTGAGCCCTCCACCTGGGCATGGATAGTGGCATCCCGCACCGAGGTGGCCAGCTCATCGGAGACCACAAAATAATCGATCCGCCAGCCAACATTCCGGGCTCGGGCACCGGCCCGGTAGGACCACCAGGAATAGGCATTTTCCTGATCGGGGTAAAGGTGGCGAAAGGTATCAAGAAAGCCTTCGGCGAGAAGATTGGATATCCCCTCCCTTTCCTGGTCTGTGAAGCCGGCACTTTTACGATTGGTTTTGGGGTTGGCCAAGTCGATCTCCCGGTGGGCAACATTGAGATCACCGCAGAGAATGACAGGTTTCTTAGTGCGCAGGTCGAGCAGGTAATCCTTTAGGTCAGGGTCCCAGGAATCGTAGCGATACCCAAGGCGGGAAAGGTCACCTTTAGAATTCGGCACATATACATTGACCAAGTAAAAACCCTCATACTCACAGGTAATCATTCTGCCTTCCCCCCTGTGTTTTCCGTCTGGGAAATCTTCCGTTACGGAAAGGGGTTGGGTTTTGGAAAAAATAGCGGTGCCAGAATAGCCATTTTTCTCCGCCAAGTGATAATGGCGAAAGCTGTAACCAAAGTCATCGGGTGGAATGGCTGTGGGGTTGAGTTTTACTTCCTGAAGGCAAAGAATATCAGGAAATACATCTTCAACAAAGGTGTCGAAAGTCTTTTTACGGCAGGCACGGAGGCCGTTTACATTCCAGGAAATGAAATCGATACTGGACTTTTGATTGGTCATTTAATGAACTTTTTGTATAAAGGCGATTATCAGGTAAACAATGAAAACATTATCATTGTTGCCCTTTTCCCAAATCTACAAGCAAAAGTAATCCACATGGCATCACCCACAGACATTCGTAAAGGACGTGTTATCGTATACCAGGGAGCTCCGCACCTGGTTGTTGAAATGTTGCACCGCACCCAAGGCAGGCAGGCAGGTTTTGTACAAACCACCTTGCGCAACCTGCAAAGTGGTTCCACGACCACAACCAAATTTCGCTCAACCGATAATGTTGAGTTCATGCACACCAGCACCCAGAAACTCGAGTACAGTTACAAGGATGCGGATGGTTTTCACTTCATGGACCTAGAAAGCTATGAAGACAGCATCCTCAGCGATGATATGATTGGTGATGACGAGTGCTTTTTAGTGGAGGGTAACACCTATGACATTCTTTTGGTTGATGGTGACCCTGTGCGCCTGGAATTACCCGCTTCCGTGGAAGCAACCGTGGTGGAAGCCCCGGATGCCCTAAGGGGAGACACTGCGGGTAATGTGCTTAAACCAGTGACCATAACCAGTGGCATCACCATCCAGGTTCCCTTGTTTATCAAGAAGGACGATGTCATCAAAATCAGTACCAGTGACCGATCTTATTTAGGTCGGGTGTAAAAAGATTTAGGGTTTGCAGAACCCAAAAAAATCCTCCCGTTTCGGGGAGGATTTTTTTTGGTAAGGTTTAAGTAAAACCTTAAAGTTTTCTGGCAAAAACAGTTACGCCACTCGCTCCACCACAAGGGGGGCGGGGTTTGGTCGTTTCGGAGCCAGGCGATAAGCCGCTTTGAAATAATCCATGGCAGCCTTCAGCCTCTTTTCATCGTTGTAATGAATCATCATGAGGGCTTCACCCTGCTTCATCTGGGTGCCGACTTTGCAAAGGTCTGCAACACCGCAGGCAGGATCAAACTTTTTACCGTCTCCGTGGACAAGGATTTGTACTCCGCGTGCGAGTTGACCGGCATCGATGGTGTGAACATAACCTCTCTTGGGAGCGGGTAATTTCTTGGTGTGCTTGGCCTTGGGTAATTTTTCAGGATCGTCGATCACTTTAGTGTCACCACCTTGGTACTCAACAACATCCTTAAGTTTTTGAAGAGCGGTACCGTCTTCGAGGTGTTTACGCACGGTCTGCTTGGCAGAAAGCGTGGAACCAGCTACGCCAGCCAATCGAACGATTTCCATACCGAGCTTCATGACCAAATCCTGCAAGTCTTCGGGGCCTTCACCTTTGAGAAGCTCGATGGCTTCCTTCAGCTCCAGGGCGGGACCGACACAGGAACCAAGAGGTTGGTTATTGTCAGTTACAAGGGCAACGCAGCGCCTTTTCAAGGTGCGACCCACACGGGTAAGGGAGCGGGCAAGCTGCTTGGCATCTTCCGCATTTTTGATAAAGGATCCTTTTCCCCATTTTATGTCAACCACAACACCTTCTGCACCTGCGGCCAATTTTCGGCTCAAGGTACCGGCGGTGATGAAGGGAATGGAGGGAATCGCTCCGATTTTTTTGCGAAGTTCGTAAAGAATTGATTCTACAGGTGAAATATCTTCATGGAGATCGGAAAAGGCACATCCTAATTTGCGGACCTGGGTCGAAAATTCTTCGAGGTCCATTTCGGTCTTAATTTTCGGGATAGCCTTGAGCTTCTCACCTGTGGAAGTAAGAAATTCCTCATCGTCTCCATTCATCAAAGGCATGGCAACACCCGCTGCGGCAGCTAAAGGTCCAAGCACCAAGGTGGTTTTGTCACCTACACCTCCGGTGGAATATTTTTCGATTTTGGGACGGGAGACATCCATCATTTCGATAACCTCACCGGAAAGCATCATTTCTTCGGCAAAATTGGCAATTTCCTGAGCGGACATACCTTGAAAGAAAGTAGTCATGACCCAGGCAGCCTGTTGGAATTCAGGCATTTCCTCGTCGAGAATCGCATCTACAATGGAGCGAATTTCTTCATCGGTGAACTCACCTCCATCTCTTTTTTTCTCGATTAGATAGGAAAATGAGGGCGGAACCTTAGATTTAGCAATTGGCATAGTAATATACTCCTAACTGAAATTTGGTGGGGTGAATAGTTCAGTGCAAAGTGTGCTTATACTCAAAAAGGGTGCATTCGTCGAGTATTTTCTTTGAACTGGACTTGACCCGAAGGCGAGAAATCGATGTTTTCTGACCGAATGGAAAGGTCGCACGACATCGCAAAAGAAATCAACGCTTCATTACTTCTGGCTGCCCAGCAAGTGCCGGAACTCACCGACGAGTTCGACCCTCAAATCCGGGGAGCTGACCCCCGGTTCGGAGACTTTCAGGCAAATGGCACCTTGCCCTTTGCCAAACGCCACGGGCACAACCCACGAGCTTTAGGAGAAAAGCTTATGGAGGCGATGCCTCCCCATGATGACTGGAATGTCTCTTTGGCTGGTCCCGGCTTTATCAACTTCAAACTCTCCGAATCGTGCCTACTCCGGTGGTTAAGTGATTTCTCGGAAAGAGCCCAGGTTGAGCAATCAATGGCTGCCAAGGAGAGAAAGCATGTGGTCCTGGACTTTTCATCCCCCAACACTGCAAAGCAGATGCATGTTGGTCATATTCGCTCAACGATTATTGGCGAAAGCTTATCCCGTTTGATGAAGTTAAACGGCCACAAGGTCACCAAAGATAATCACCTGGGAGATTGGGGCACTCAATTTGGGATCTTGCTCTACGCCATCAAACGGGAAGGGATTGACTTAGACAGCTTGGGTGATGAACCGGTAGCCAGGCTTGAAGACCTATACCGGATGGGGAACCAGTGGATAAAGGACGACAAGCAAGCCCTGGAAGAGGCCCGGGAGGAATTGGTGAAACTCCAGAAAGGAGATGAGGAAAACCTGAGCCTTTGGCAAAAGATTCGGGACCTAAGCATGGATTCCTTTGAACAGGTCTACAGGCTCCTTGGCGTATCTTTTGACTATGCCCATGGGGAAAGCTTTTACCGTGACCAAGTGGAAGAGGTGTACACATCTTTAGGGCAACATAACATCTGCCAGGAAGATGCCGGGGCTCTCGTGGTCTTTCACCCCGAGCACAAACGTTTTGCCAAGCAGCCCTTTATCATCCGCAAGTCGGACGGTGCCAGCAATTATGCAACCACCGACCTTGCCACCTTAAACTTCCGGGCAAAAGAATGGCAATCAGATCAAATTATTTATGTTACCGATGGCAGGCAGCGTGATCATTTTGAACAACTTTTCCTGACCGCTCAAAAGTGGTTTAACGCCGATTCAAAAAACCTCCCCACCCTTTCTCATGTATGGTTTGGTACTATTTTAGGGGAAGATAACAAGGCAATAAAGACACGGGATGGGCAACCCATCAAACTGGTGGATTTACTGGCAGAAGCAATCCGGAGAGCATCGGAAATGGTCAGGGAAAAAAACCCGGATTTGCCCGAAGCGGAAATGAATAGGCGGGCCCAAGTCATTGGGTTGGGTGCAGTCAAATATGCAGACCTTTCCCAGGACCGCACACTGGACTATGTTTTTTCCTGGGAAAAGCTCCTGGCGATGCAGGGAAACACCGCTCCCTATCTGCAATACGCAGTGGCTCGTGTATGCAGTATATTCCGAAAAATTGAGGGAGACCCTGAGGAATTCATTGGCCAAGCCCGGGAGCCAAAGACAGAGGCAGAAAAGAAATTAGCCCGAAAACTGATTTTCTTTCCACTGGCAATCGAGCAAGCGACCCGTGAATTGAAACCTCATTTCCTCTGTACTTACCTGTATGAATTAGCAACCGAGTTTAGTTCGTTTTATAACCAGGACAAGGTGATGGTTCCAGAACCTGAAGCCCAGGGGCTCAGGCTTTTACTCTGCAAGACCACTCAAACCTACCTTCAGACAGGGCTTGAAATGCTGGGGATTGAGACTCTGGAGGAAATGTAAAGCCTCCTTGCCTTATTCCCTTTTAATGAGGGGTAAAGAAACTTGATAAAACTGGAGGGTGGGATCGCCCTGCCAACCCGCTTTTCGGTAGAGTAATCCGCGGAGGTGGGTTTCGCTTTTACTCGACCACGCGGACCGGGTCATTTGCAGCTCCCAGCTGCCGTTTTTTGGGCGTACGGGTTGCATGGCATCTGATTTCACAGTCCGGCCTTCGCTGAAAAAATAGATGCCGGGGATCGTAGCATCGGGTTCTTCCGGAATGATTATACGCAACTTACTCCCATCATCAAAGGCCTGAGCTTGCCACCCATCGGGGGGAGGAACGGGAAGCTTTTTCTGAAAAGATAAAAAATGGCCAGTCCAGGACTTATCTTTTAAGTTTTCGGTATGGATGGGCATGGATAGTTCCAACTCTCCAAATCCTGGGAGGCAAGTTTGAGAACAGGCCAACCAAGCTGCTTTACCACGGATCACAAGTCGATCTTTTGGCACAAAGGCTTCAGAAAAAGAAATTTCACTAACGAACAAAGTTTCGTCATGATGACCATGAGCTGCCACTTCCCCCATCAGCACCCTTTTCGGCGGAGGAAAGACAAGAGGGCTTGCTTCCACCCCAGCAGGCAAATCCCATTCAATCGAAGGGGGAACCCCAACATCACCGGGATGGAGCCAATAGGTGTGCCAGTCAGGTTGGCGGCGGATGCGCCAAGCGATTTGAAAAGTGTCTTTTCCGTTACATGCACTGAGCTCCGAAATCAGTGAGTGAACAGTCGGGCCTTTGTCTAGTAACGGTCCTTCACGACCGGAAACCGAGACCAAAAAGGCAGGTAGAAAAAAAGAGCAGACTAATGAAAAGACTTTCCGCAACCGCATGTGGACTGAGCATTGGGGTTCCGAATCTCAAAGCCTTTGCCTGTGAGACCGTCGTCAAAGTGAACTTCGCAACCCTGGAGGTACTCAAGACTATCGCCATCCACGGCGTAAGATACGCCTCCGCATTCCCCCACCTTATCCGTATCTTTGGGGAAATCTACCGACATGCCATACTCAAAACCAGAGCATCCGCCCGGCTCGATAAAGACGCGAAGAACTTTTCCGTCTTCGTTTTCGCTGAGCATGGAAGCAACTTTTGAAACTGCAGAATCCGTAAGCTTAATCATAGTTTTATAGTATGGGCTATGATAAGGAAGTCAATTTCCGATAAAATTGCAGCTAAATTTGTGCCATTTATGCAATTTTAGCCAAATAACTAAAAAGTTTTCTTGAATGGTGCACCAAAAGGCAGTAACTTCAGCGCATTATCGACGACAACGAATTAAAAAACATATTTAACGAAGTTCAATTTGAACTTACCCGCAAGATTGCCGAGGGAGGCATGGGTTTGGTGTACGAGGCTGTGCAAAGCGGAGTGGGTGGCTTTCGGAAAGTGGTGGCCATAAAGCTCATCCGGGAGGAGTACTCGGCCATAGAGGAATTTAAGAATAATTTTATCGGGGAAGCCAAGCTGGTAGCAGACCTTATTCATACAAACATTGTTCAAACTTACCATCTTGGAAAGGTAAATGACCAGTATTTCATGACCATGGAGTTTGTGACAGGCTGGAACCTGGAGGAGTTTTTGGATCGGCACATTGAAACTGAACAGTATGTTCCGGCTGACCTCGCGGTTTTTATTGTCTCCAGAATTTGCCGGGGCCTTGGTTATGCTCACCGCAAAAAAGATGAACATGGCAGGCTGCTTGGCATCGTGCATCGTGATGTAAACCCGAAAAATATCATGATCGCCAAAGAGGGTGATGTAAAGCTGACCGACTTCGGTATAGCGAAAGCCCTGGATTTAATGTACAACAAGGAAGGGGAAGTAATTGCAGGCAAAGATGAGTATTTATCTCCCGAGCAAGCAAGGTGTGAGATCACCGATCATCGGGCTGATTTATTTTGCTGTGGTATTGTCATGTCTGAGCTTTTACTTGGTTACAATCTTTTCGAGACCGGAGACTCCCAACAAACCATTCAGAACATTCTCGAGCTTACATTGCCCAATTTCACTGATCTCCGCCCTGATGTGGACGAACGTCTCAATCATATTTTACATCGAGCACTTGAACGTTCCCGGGATGGCCGCTTTCAGTCTGCGGAGGAAATGCTCAGTGGTCTTGAGAACTTTATTTACGGGGACGGGTACGGCCCAACCAATGAAAAACTAGCGGCCTACTGCAGTGACCTCTTCAGCTCTGATGGACACAACGCAGCCACCCGTTGGTATAATGGGGAAACCCAATATATTGAATCTTAATTTTCGTTTCTAACCATGCAGTCTCAAGGACTCCGACAAGTACAGAAACAAACCCAGAATCTTGTCTTGGCCCCCCAGCTAAGACAGTCTCTGAAGATATTACAGGTGCCTGCCCTGGAACTTCGGTCTGCCATCCTCGAAGAATTGCAAACCAACCCCCTTCTTGAAGAGTACGGCACCAATGACGAAAGCTTGGATGCTGAGGTAAATGAACCCTCCCCGGACGAAGTCGAAGAACAGCAACCCGAAGAGTTCCCAGATGATCAGCCGGAAGCCGAAGCCAGAGAAGACAAGGCGGATGAGGTGGACATTGACTCCAAAGAGAGTGAAAACCTGGATGACTTAGATTTTTCCGACGAATTTTCCATTCTCAAAGAGATGCAGGAGGATATGAGGGAGCATTTCGAGAGCGAATATGAGGGAGAGGCGAAATTGGGTAATTCGGAGGCGGAAGAGAAAAGACAATATTTCTTTGATTCCCTGGTGGCGGAAACATCCCTCCAGGAACACCTGCTGGATCAATTAAAATTAATCGAAACCACCGATGGACAGAAAAATGCCTGTGAATACATGATTGGCAGTTTGGATGAAAATGGTTTTCTTTCCTCTTCCCTTTCAGACATTGGGTTGATCTCGGGGATTGCTCTCGAGGATTTACAATCGGGTCTGGAAATCCTTCAATCCTTCGACCCAATCGGCATTGCATCCATAGATCTTCAGGACTGTTTATTGAAACAAATGGATGCCCGTGGATGGAGCGAGAGTATTTCCTATGCCATTGTAAAAGATCATTTCCCATTACTGGTTCGACGCCGCGTACCTGAGTTGTCCCGTAAACTTTCTCAATCGACCGAGGATATACACGCGGCCCTGGAAAAAATTGCGGAACTTGACCCGGCCCCGGGGAGGAGATTCTCCGAAGACAGCAACCAGTCCGTTGCCGCCGA
This sequence comes from Opitutales bacterium, assembly GCA_965661905.1. Classification (GTDB taxonomy): domain Bacteria; phylum Verrucomicrobiota; class Verrucomicrobiia; order Opitutales; family Seribacteraceae; genus Seribacter. The sequence continues at coordinate 15,615 of CBFIFQ010000028.1, read as the reverse complement.
CGCCACTGTTGAAAAAGTCGGAGGCGAATGGACTATCAGCCTAAACAACGATTACATTCCTAGGTTAAAGATCAATAAAACCTACAAGGAGCTCATTACTAAAGGTACCCTGAGCAGTAAGGAGAAGGAGTATGTAAGAAACCAAATGCGGGCGGGTAAGTTCCTGATCAACTCCATTGACCAAAGGCAAAACACAATTGAGCGCATCACCAAGCAAATCCTGGAAAAGCAGGCAGACTTTTTTGATGAAGGGGTATCCAAACTGCATCCGATGACCATGTCAGAAGTAGCAGAAATCATCGATGTTCATGAGACCACGGTTTCCCGGGCCATTGCCAACAAATTTGTAAGCACTCCGCATGGGACTTTCCCTTTCAAATATTTCTTCACGCCCGGTTATTCCGGAAAAGACGGAGATGCAGTATCCAATACCAGCGTGAAGGAAATTATAGGTTCGATCATTGAGCAGGAAGACTCATCCAAACCATTAAGTGATCGTAAAATCGTAGATTTACTGGCAGAGAAAGATATAAAACTGGCTCGTCGAACCGTTGCAAAATACAGAGAGGAACTAGGTATTCCCCCGACTAATCTTCGTCGAAGGTATTAGTCTCGACCTTCTCCAACCTTGATCAATTAGGAAACTTAGAACCCGATGGATCCATTTCCATATCTCTCTCCATTGGTTGTGGATGCATCAAGCCCACTCCTTCAAGTCGGCATTCCCAATAAGGAGGGATGGCACCATGTGGCGGTTTCAGAAAAACAGGCACTGGAGGGTCTATTTGCCGCGGCAGAGGAAGCATTGAAAAAGCACACTCAACCATCCTCGGAGATTGATGCCATCTTTTTTTGTGAAGGCCCAGGTTCAACTTTAGGTTTACGAATTGCCTGTGCCTTTACCCGAACCATGCAATGGAATAACCGCCCCACCCCGCAACTATACAAATACAATACCCTGGATATGGCCTATGTAATGAGCGGACAGAAAGTCTCCATCCAGGCTCCGTTCCGAAGAGGGTATCGGTTTGTCCGCCAGGGAGAGCAATCAATCGGCCAAAAAGAAATTTTTACCGAAGAAGAAGCATTGAAAAAGTTTCCCGAAAGTATGCATTTGCCAGATCCAAGAAAATTGAATTCCTCCATACCGGAAAAACAAATCATTACCTACAATTTGGCATCGAACTGCCGTGGTTTAATTGACTTACTTCGTGTTTCTCAACCCTGTGAGATCGCTACCCCCTACTCTCCCCGCCCTGCAGAATTTAAAAAGTGGAAGCGTCCAGCCAATGCCAACCGTTAGAAGTGGTTTTGATTCTAGCAATTCTCAATGAGATCTTGGGCTGAAATTGATCTCGCCGCCCTCGAACGAAACCTGGGGTTGATCCGCCGGGCCGTGCCTGTAAATATGCATTACATATCAGTTGTCAAAGCGGATGCCTATGGGCATGGGATTCTGCCAACTGCCACGCGTTTGATGCAAAGTGGTGTCGACCTGCTTGCCGTTGCCAACATTAAAGAAGCCACTGAAATCAGAGAGATGAGCTCGGGATGGCCTATTCTGGTGTTGGGGCCCCTTTTGGAAGAAGAAGATCATGCTCTTTTTGAATATGATCTTATCGCAACCGTTTCCTCCTTCTCCGAAATCTCAAGGTTTCAAGAAAAAGCAAAAAAACAGGGTAAGGCTGTAAAAATTCACCTCAAGGTTGATACCGGGATGGGCAGGCTCGGGATATGGTGGGAGGAAGCAAAGGAATTGATCCAGAAAGTTGAAAAGATCCAAGAGCTGAAATTGACCGGATTGCTCACCCATTTTGCGGACCCGGGTGATCTTGAATTCACCCAACTGCAAAGGGAAAGATTTAAGGAAGTTTACAAGTCCATTCCTGCAAGCTTGTTGGATGATCTGATGGTCCATGCAGATAATTCTTCTTCTCTTCTTCACCTTCAGCGAGAATCGATTTTTAATGCGATCAGGATCGGGCTTTTACAGTTTGGGGTTTCACCTCAAAAGGAAAGCTTGTTCTCCGGCCTTCAGGTAGAACCTGTCTTGAGTTTTCACTCGAAGCTGGCCATCGTCAAAGAATTGCCGGCCCAGACAACAGTAAGTTATGGCAGGGAGTACCAATTAAGCCGCAAATCTAAAATCGGGATTATCAGTGCCGGTTATGGGGATGCCATCCCTCTGCATTGCGGAAACCGTGCCCAGGCTTTAATCCGCGGAAGAATTTATCCCATTATAGGGCGTGTGACCATGGATCAAACAATTGTTGACCTTACCGATACACCTGATGACCTGAAATCAGGTGATAAAGTGACCTTAATTGGAAAACAACAAAGCCAGGAAATTTTACTTTCAAAGCTAGCCGCTGATGCTAACACCATACCCTGGGAGTTACTCTGCTCGATCACGAAACGAGTGCCCCGTGTTTACACAACCAACCGGCAATAAAAACCAGGCAGGCCTGGCACTAGAAATCAAAGTTTTTTTGAATCGTGACGATCAGGTTCTCAAATTCTTTGATGGCTTTAGCCCGCTCATCAAAAGCCTGCTGACCATCTTCAGGGCAACCATAGGGAGATACCCAGCCCATACCATTTTTCTCATGGGCTGCATGCACCGCCTCCATCCAGATTAAAATCTGCTCAAGGTTGGCAAGAATTCGGTTACCGGGTCGAGGTTCCTCCAAGGAATTGCCGTATGGCAAACGTTGGACAACCTTTCCCTCTTCGTCCTTGGACTCTTCCCAGGCAACTTCTGCGGTTTCACAAGCTTCCCAAAAGCGTATTTTTGAAAAATCAACACACCCACCTAAAATCGACTTATACATGGCTTCGATCTCAGGCATCGCCGCCTCAGGAAAAGTTTCATCCTCTACAGGTTGATAGTTTTCTTCCGCTTGGATGAGCAGTTGAGCTTTTTCATCCAAAGCCGAGGCAATGGCTTTAACGAAGGAATAATTGATTTGCCCCTGCAAATTGCCATCCAGCATTAAATCAACCGCATCGAAGTTTACTTCATCTTCAGCGGGCACATCTTCTGTATTTTCTTCACTCATATCGGGTAATCCTTGATTGAAACAGATTTCAAGAGAGTGACAACGGGAATATGAGGTAAAAGCTTCCTAAAATCTTTTACCTAAAGCTCCTCAAAACCTACCCATTCGGTAAAGAGTTGATTTCCTTTTTAAATTTCTTCCGCTCAAAAACCCAAAAAAATATTAATGGCGGGTATAAGTCTGTTAGATGTGAGCACCCAGCTATCGTTTCCGGAAGTACAACTTCTGTTAGCCCAATGAAAGCAAATGTTATTATTGCTCACCTCATAAAGCTTGAAGCCTTTAAAATCACATTCATTAATAGATAATTGTCTAAATTCATGCACTGGGTACTATTATGATTGATCACATTTTATAACTTTTAATTCGATACCGCCCAGCTTTTTCCTTCATTCTCCATAAACATTTAATGAGTACTCCTAAGCCATTTTTACTCTTAACAGCTCTTCTTTACTCTTCCGTCTTCGCTCACAAAGTATTTTCGGAAGAAATATCATTCAACCGAGATGTTCGTCCCATCTTATCTGGAAAGTGCTTTCATTGCCACGGACCATCGGAGAAATTTCGAAAAGCGGATCTTCGTTTGGATCTTCCTGAAGAAGCGTTTTTCGAGAAAGACGGCTTGGCAGCTTTTGTACCGGAAAGCACTGAGGATAGCGAAGCGTGGCACCGTATCATGTCCGACGACCCGGAAGAGGTCATGCCACCTCCCGAAATTAAAAAGGAAATGACCGAGCGTGAGAAAGAAATCATTACCAAGTGGATTGAGCAGGGAGCGAAGTGGGAAGGCCATTGGTCTTATCTCCCTGTGCAAAAAAAATCTCCGCCAAAAAGTTCCAATCCCGAATGGGCTAAGAGCCCCATCGATCTTTTCATTCACGCCAAGTTAGACGAGCTTGGGCTGAAACCTTCACCCGAAGCAGATCGCCGCACTCTTATTCGCCGCGTTTACCTTGATCTTACTGGCCTTCCCCCCAGCCCTTTCGAGGTCAATCAATACTTGGCAGACCAATCACCCAATGCCTTTGAAAAAGTGGTAGACCGTTTGCTCGCATCCGATGAATATGCCGAGCGCATGACCCTGGTATGGATGGATGCCGCCCGCTATGGCGACACCTCCGTTTTCCACGACGACGGCCCACGCGATATGTGGCCCTGGCGGGACTGGGTACTCAACGCTTACCGCGACAACAAACCCTTCGATGAATTTACCATCGAGCAGATCGCGGGCGACCTCCTGCCCGAAGCATCCCTCGAACAAAAGGTCGCTTCCGGCTTCAACCGCAACCATGCAACCACGGATGAGGGCGGAGCCATTGCTGAAGAGTTCCGGGTGGAGTATGTGATCGACCGGGTGAAGACCACATCCAATGTCTGGCTGGGAATGACTTTTGAATGTGCCCAGTGCCACGATCACATGTACGACCCCTTCTCCCAGCACGAATACTACCAGATGTTTGCTTTCTTCAACAACAATGCCGATCCCGGCATGCAGACAAGAAGGGGAAACCAGGCCCCCCTAGTGGAGATCATGACTCCAGAGCGTGAAAAACAATTAGCGAATGCGGAGGGTGCATTACAGGATGCACGGGGCCAACTCAATGCCCGACGCAAGCAATCCCTGGATCCCTTCAAAAATTGGTTCGCTCAATGTTTCAAGGACATCAAAACAAACCCAGGCATCCTGGAGCCCGATGGTCTGGTGGGCTTCTTCCCCTTCGACCGTGTCGATCTGGAAAATAACAAATCGGACCATGGGGTAGCCGAAGCTACTCCCACGATTTTACGGGACTCTCCCATCAAGGTGGCGAATGCCAAGTTCAAGGGCGGAATAAGGATCGAAAAAAATGCTTATGCCGAGGTTCCAAACTTTGGAGATTTTGAACACAATCAATCCTTCTCCTTAAGTGCATGGGTCAGGCCATCCAACAACCAGTTAAGCGGTGCAGTGATTGGGAAAATGGATGAGTCCAACAAATTTCGTGGCTATGACCTGTGGTTTGAGGGCGGGCGCCCCGGCATGCACATCATCCATGCCTGGCCCGACAACTCTCACAAAGTAGTGGCTAAAAACCAGCTCAAACAAAATCAGTGGCAGCATGTCTGTGTGACTTACAACGGTACAGCCTCCGCAAATTCAGTGGAAATCTATGTAAACGGAAAAAAGCAGGACAAAGGAAACCCGCACCACACCCTCAAGAAAAACAGCATTCGTACAGATAAACCTTTTCACATTGGCCGAAGGTTCCGTTCCGCTCAGCTCAACGATACCGATATTGATGATGTGCGGGTCTACAACCGGGCCCTCAGGGAAAATGAGATTGCCGAGGTTATGGAACTTTCCTACCGCTTCATTCCCGAGCCCCAAGGCCTGGTCTCCTCCATCGATTTTAATTCCTTTGAGGGCAACCAGACCAAGGACAGCACCAACCAAAAGCACAGGTATGTAATCCACGGCAAGGCTAAGCAGACGGAACTGGGCAAGGTGGCTGCAGGTTTCAAAGTGGAACAGGGCGGCTTTATCGATTCCCCCACCGCTGGCGTACTCGAATACAACCAGGCATTTTCATGGTCGATGTGGGTCAAGCCTTCCGAGAAGACCAGCGGTGCTATCCTCAGCAAGATGGATGAACCAGCCAAGCACCGCGGATACGATGTGTGGATGGAAAACGGCCTACCCGGCATCCACCTAATACATGCCTGGCCAAGCAATGCCATCAAGGTGGTGGCAAAGTCTGAACTTCCTTTAAACAAGTGGAATCATCTTTGTATAACCTATGATGGTTCCGGAAAAGCAGCCGGTATCGATATTTTTATTAACGGCGCAAGCCAGCAAAAAAATATCGCTGAGGACGATCTCAATGCCACCATCCACACGGATAAAACCTTTCGGATTGGCCGGCGCTACCACGGCACCCCTGCAAAAGGTTTGGAGATAGATGAGATCGGGCTCTACCACCGAGTTCTTAACCGTAAGGATGTGGAGAAACTAAGCAAAGTGGATTCCCTCTCCCCACTCTTTACAAAGCCTCTCGATGCCCTGGCCAATGCCCAGCGCACCCTGCTTCATGATGAGTACCTCAACCGCTTTGACAAGGAGTACAAAAGCCTCCTCGCAGCCAGAAACGACAAACAAAATGCTTTGAACAATATTCGTAAAAACAAGATCACCTCGATGGTGATGGGCGATAACCCGCCCAACAAAATGCGCGACACTTACTTATTGGTTCGTGGGCAATACTCCTCGCCAGACAAATCCAAGGTAATCCAGGCAAATACTCCCAGCTTCCTGCCCCCCATGCAAACCGACTCTGAAAAGAACCGACTGGGGTTGGCCAAGTGGTTAACCGATAAGAAAAATCCCCTCACCCCCCGGGTCACAGTCAACCGCTATTGGCAGACGATCTTTGGGCGTGGGCTCTCCGACACCCCAAGCGACTTTGGCTCACAAGGTAAATGGCCTACCCACCCCGACCTACTCAACTGGTTGGCAGCCGACTTCCTGGAAAGCGACTGGAATGTGAAGAAAATGATTCGCCAACTGGTTACCTCCGCCACCTACCGCCAGTCCTCGGTCACCACCAAGCAACATTTGACCAAGGACCCTGACAATCTTTATTTCGCCCGGGCTCCCCGCTTCCGTCTAATGGGGGAATTTGTACGCGACCAGGCACTGTATGTCAGTGGACTACTCCATAAAAAGTTTGGAGGGCCTGGAGTGAAGCCCTATCAACCAGCAGGTCTTTGGAATGAGGTATCCTTGGACCGTGGGCGCAAGTTTGTGCAAGATAAGGGTAACAATATTTACCGTCGCAGTATGTATACTTACTGGAAGCGCTCCGCGCCTCAACCTGCAATGGCTGCCTTTGATACTCCCAGCCGTGAAATCTGCACTGTTCAGCGCCAGCGCACCAATACCCCGATGCAGGCACTGGTCACTCTCAATGATGTGCAATTTGTGGAAGCATCCCGCTTTCTTGCCCAGCGGGTTCTCAAGAGTAGCCCCCAAGACCTCCCCAGCCGGGTCAATCGGGTGTTTGAGATCGCCACCGGACGTCCTGCCGATGAACTTCGTCAAAAAGTCATCTCCGAAGCCTACCACAAACAAAAAGCAGTTTTTGCCAAGGAGCCGGCCAAGGCCGAAGAGTTACTCGCAATGGGTGACTCCCCCCGGGACTTAAGTTTAAACCGCGAGGAACATGCCACCTGGACTGTCCTCGCCTCCATGATTCTCAACCTGGATGAAACCCTGAACCGCGAATAAACCCAATACTCAGAAATCGTCATGAATCCAATCGACCTTCACCAACTTCATACCCGTAGGCAAATGCTCAAGCTCGGAGCGATGGGTATGGGGGCTCTCGGCTTCGCTAATATCGCCACTCCATTACTCGGGGCAATGGGCTCCCCTTCTGGTTTGGCCCCTCTCAGTGGTACCCTCGGTCACACCCATTTTAAACCCAAAGCCAAACGGGTAATCTATATGTTTATGTCCGGTGGACCTTCCCATATCGACATGTTTGACTACCACCCGAAGTTACGTGACTACCATGGCCAGGAACTTCCTGACAGTATCCGCAACGGACAACGGATCACCGGAATGACATCCAAGCAGTCTTCCTTCCCCTGCGTGGCCCCCATGTTTGAATTTACCAAGCATGGGCAAAACGGCACCTGGTTCAGTGAAGTCGTTCCCCACACTGCCTCCATTGCCGATGATATCTGCCTGATCAAATCGATGCATACCGAAGCGATCAATCATGACCCTGCCATCACCGCGATCAACACCGGCTCCCAGCAACCTGGTAAACCTGCCATGGGTGCATGGTTGGACTGGGGAATGGGTAGCCCCAACCAAAACCTACCTGGATACGTAGTCATGATCTCCCGGGGCAACGGTAACCCCCAAGCCCTCTATGATCGCCTCTGGGGAAGTGGTTTTCTCCCATCCAAACACCAGGGAATTAAGTTCCGTTCTGCTGGCGATCCTGTACTTTACCTTTCCAACCCCAACGGAATTTCCAAAAGTATGCGCCGCGATATGCTCGATGGGATCGCCGCGATCAACCAGCACAAGAAGATGGAAAGCGGCGACCTGGAAATTGATGCCCGTATCGCCCAGTACGAAATGGCCTACCGTATGCAAACCAGTGTACCTGAACTGGTGGATCTTAAGGAAGAGCCTGACCATGTGCTCGATATGTACGGCCCGGATGCGCGCAAGAAAGGCACCTTTGCCCACAACTGCCTGATCGCCCGCCGGCTTGCTGAGCGCGATGTTCCTTTTGTCCAACTCTTCCACCGTGGATGGGATCAGCACGGAAATTTACCAAATGCTCTGCGCGGCCAATGCAAAAATGTTGACCAACCGGCAGCCGCTTTAGTTAAGGATCTAAAACAACGCGGTTTATTGGAAGACACCATTGTTATCTTTGGAGGTGAATTTGGCCGGACTGTATATTCTCAAGGAAAACTGACCAAAGATAGCCACGGGCGTGATCACCACGGGCGTTGTTTCTCCACTTGGGTCGCCGGAGGGGGATTCAAGCCTGGCATAGAGTATGGAAGAACTGATGATTACTCCTACAATATTTTAGAAAACCCTGTGCATGTAAACGACCTCAATGCCACCGTCCTCCGGGCACTTGGAATTGATCACGAGCGCTTTACTTACCGTCACTTAGGGCTCGACCAACGCCTTACCGGGGTAGACCACCCCAAGGTTATCAAAGATTTGTTGGTTTAATGCCAACGCGTGCCCTTTTCTTCCTCTAAGAAGCCATTTTTGCTTTGACCCTTTTTAAAGGGTACAGCAGAACAGGCTTGTGATTTCGGTGGTGGATGAAAGAAGAGCAGCATTAGCAAATTGGTTGCAGGAAAAGACATCTTTTAATGGAGGCAGCCTCAGCGTTGCATCTGCAGATGCCAGTTTCCGAAGATACTTCCGCCTCCTGCAAACTGGAAAATCCTATATTGTTATGGATGCCCCACCTTCCCTTGAAGACTCTTTGCCTTTCATTGAGATTGGAGAATGGATGAAGGAAAATGGACTGAATGTTCCAACCATCTTTGCCAAGGACCTCGAACTTGGTTTCATGGTACTTTCAGATTTTGGGGATCATCACTTTCAGGATGCCCTCCAAAAAGAAGACAATGATACCCTGTATAGCTTGGCCACCGAAGAAATTTGCAAGCTGCAAAAGTCCCTTCCGGACTCTCAAAAAAAGTTGCCCACTTTTGCCCCATCCTGGCAAAGCAAGGAGTTAGAAATTTTCCGTGAATGGTGCACCCCTGAAATATCTCCCTCTGAGTATCAGGAAATCACAAACATTTTAGTCAAAGAGGTGGATAAGATTCCCAAGGCTTTCATGCACCGCGACTTCCATTGCCGAAACTTACTGCTTTGCCCTAATAAGGACCTTGGTATTATTGATTTCCAGGGAGCTATGCATGGTCCGATTACCTATGACCTGGTATCTCTCCTGCGGGACTGCTATGTAAGCAATGACCCTGACTGGGTGAATCAGCAGGTTACAAATTTCCAACACTCAATCCTGTCCGCCGGGCTTTCGTATGCAGATGTAGAGCCCGAGCAATTTATCCGCTGGTTTGACCTGGCCGGTCTTCAAAGGCATCTAAAATGTGTTGGCATATTCCATCGATTGCAAATTCGTGATCATAAGCCCGAGTACATGAAAGATGTGCCTCGTGTCCTGGGCTATATCAAGCAGGTATTGGATTTTTATCCGGAACTCAAAGAAATCAAAAAGGTAGTGAATCAAGCAAGCATCTCACAAAAAATTTTATGAAAGCAATGATTTTAGCCGCGGGTTACGGGAAACGGCTCCGGCCTCTTACCGATCATACACCCAAGCCTTTAGTCCCTGTCGGAGGGAAACCCCTGATTGTCCACCACCTCGAAAAGCTCGCCTCTGCTGGGATTCAAGATGTGGTCATCAACCTTGGCCATCTTGGTCATAAGATTCCAGAGGCGCTCGGAGATGGATCACCCTGGGGGCTGTCCATTACCTATTCTGAAGAGGGCCCCGATCCTCTTGAAACAGGTGGTGGCATCGCCAAAGCGCTTCCATTGCTTGGTCAGGATCCTTTTCTCTTGGTCAACGGGGATGTCTGGACTGACATGGAAATATCTTCCCATTCACTGGAGTTATTGCCTGGTGACCTGGCCCATCTCATCTTAGTCAGCCAACCCAGTTGGAGAGAAAAGGGAGACTTCAACCTCGAAAACAACCGGGTTTTGGAAAGTCAAGCCCCCTCCCTTCTCTACTCGGGTATAGCCATCTATCACCCCATGCTTTTAGAGGGTGCCAAAGTGGAAAGGTTTTCCATTGTCCCTAGGTTAAAACAAGCGATCGCCGCAAATCGGGTAGCTGGCAGCTTTTATCAGGGTGCCTGGGATGATGTGGGAACCCCTGAGAGATTACAATCCCTGCAAGCCCAGCACGGAAGCTAATCAAAATGGTTTTGGCGAACGATCCGAGGGGGTGAAATTTGGGGGAGTTGCTGCTTCTTCAAGCCCAAACTCTTCAACGCAGTAAGCGATCAGGTTACGAAAATCATAATCTGATAAATCCTGCACCGCCGCTGCCATCACTCGCCCGCCTTCGTCGCGAGGATCATATCCTCGCTTCCCTTCCCGGAACTTCCTCATTTGCTGATAGAAATACCACCCCTCCAAGTGGGTGAGAGACGGGGATATAAGTTGCGGGTTCCCTTCCCCATATTCTCCGTGGCAGGAGATGCACCTTCTCGCATACAGCTCTTTGCCTTTTTTTATATTTCCTTCAACCGTTCGCATTGCCGGCTGGGCTGGCTGAGATGAAAACCAATTGGCCAGGTAGGCGGCTTCCAAATCTGTTTTAATGTTTCTGCTCCCAATTCCCATCAGGTGCTCCGATCGGTTATCGGGGTTATTTCCACGAATGCCACTACGAAACTTATTTATCTGATCCCGGAGATACCAGAGTTCCATACCATTTAGAATCGGTCCTCTCTGTGCCTCCTGTACGCCATGGCAGACAACACAACCGGCAACCAATTCATCCATATTTTTCGTGGATGCTGATTCCTTGGAAGAATTGTTATCTTCCCTCGTTTGTTTGCAACCAGCCAGAAAATAGCAAAGGCAGGCAATTTGACAGAGCAAGAGGGAAGAAAAACGCATGGTTTGTAAGGTTATAGATACATGGAAGAGTCTCAAGCGATTTAGCACCGCCTCTTTGCTTTACCATTCCTCACAAATAGTTCATTACATAATCCTCATGCCAGAAATCCAATTCAGAAACCTATCGAAAACCTTCGACAATGGATTTCGTGCCTTGGACAACCTCTCACTCTCTGTCCAAAAGGGAGAATTCATAACCATTATCGGTCCTTCAGGTTGCGGGAAGACAACTTTGCTGAGAACTTTGGCGGGGCTTGAATCTCCGTCAAGTGGAGAAATTTTGATCAATGGGAAAAGTATAAATCACTTGGAACCGAAAGACCGAAACCTGGGAATGGTTTTTCAAAATTATGCATTATTTCCCCACCTATCAGCATTTGAAAATATGGCTTTTGGCCTCAAGGCAAAAAAAATGCCAAAAGAAGAAATCAGGAGACGCATAGAGCCGGTTGCCCAAAGGCTTGAAATCCATCATCTGCTCCAAAGAAAACCGAGCCAATTATCGGGTGGACAGCGACAACGAGTGGCTCTTGGTCGACTTCTTGCTAAAAACCCAGAGATTCATTTACTGGACGAGCCCTTGAGCAACCTGGATGCCCACCTTCGGGCTGCCATGAGAAAAGAATTAAAGCTTCTTCACAAAGAGTACGCCAAAACTACCCTTTTCGTTACTCATGACCAAACCGAAGCCATGTCCCTCGGTAATCGAATTTGTGTCATGAAGGAAGGCCGAATTGAGCAGATAGCCACCCCCCAAGAAATTTACCATGAACCTGCCAACTTGTTCGTAGCAGGATTTTTTGGCTCTCCACCCATTAATTTACTGAAAGGGGAAATAGTCGAAACATCCCAGAACCGCTGGGCCTTCAATGGCCATGGTTTTTCCCTAGACATGCCCGAGCATATATCGGTTCCTTCCCCGGGCGATGTAACCATGGGGATACATGCAGAAGATATAAAACTATCATTAGACAAGACTTCTTCCACCCGCGAACAATTGAAACTCCACATTGAGGCTGTAGACGACCTCGGAGATGCCAAAATCGTACATGCCAGCTTAGGGGAATCAAAGCTTTCTGTTCGAGCAGGCCAACAGATGCCGATTACTGAAGACACTATTATTGGCAAATTGAATTGGGCCAAAGTTATTTGGTTCAATACCAAAAGCGGAGAACGAATCCCCCTACCATCCTAACTTAAACTTACTTCTCGTAAGGCGGTGCGGAGGCGGCTGAAAGCCAGGATAAAGATGACAATCATTGGTAGAGTTGCCAAAGTGGATGCGGCCATCCCCACAGACTCAGGTATGCGGTGACTGCTGTCTTTTAATTTCGATAAGGCAAGGGGAAGAGTCATATTTTCATCACTTAAGAGCAAGAGAGGAAGGAGATGGTCATGAAAAGATAAAACAAAATGCAAAACAAAAAAGGTGACCAAACCCGGAGAGACCAATGGCAATAAACGAAGGTAGGTCTGAAATCGATTAAGCCCTTCAATTCTTGCCAAATCCACCCATTCACTGGGTAAAAAGCGAAAAACCTGGAAGAAAAATAAAACACCAAGTCCGGTAACAGCTCCGGATAAAAGCAGAGAAAATAAACTACCTCTCCAGCCTAACCAACTCATCCACTCAAAAGTTGGGATCGCCAAGGTTTGCTTCGGAATAAGAACAATAAAAATAACAAGGCTTAACAAAGCCCCACTGCCCCGAAAGGAACACTTGGACAAGGCAAAACCCACACCAGCCGATACCAAGGTGGCCACTGTAGCCTGGGAAATAGCCAAGCCAAAGGAATTAAAAAAAATAGAAAAAAATGGAATGTATTTTGAACTGAATAGATCAAAATAAGCCTGCCAGTTGTATTGCGAAGGAAAAAGTAAGGCTGGTTGATAAATTTCCTGGTTTGTCTTGAACGAAGACAGAAACATCCAAAAGAAGGGATAAGTCGAAAACAGGACGGCAACGGAAAGAAAAACCCATGAAAATGCTCTCGTCATGACACTTTCGACATGGAACGCATTCTCAAAACCCAAAATAAAAATAAGGCAATCACGGGTACCACTAAAAAACTCATCGCGGATGCGGCAGGGAAATCAAAACTCCCACTCCCCCCCGGAAACGCTACCTGATACAAATAAGTAACAAACAAAAGGCCAGAGTCCATAATACCTCCGGACCCTCCCAATATGGAATAAGCCCCAGAAAAAGAGGCAAAGCCCTCAACTGTTAGAAATACGGCAGAAAAAAGCATCAAATTCCGAACACCGGGAAGCCACACAAAACGGCAGCGTTCCCACAGGCCTAAGCCTTCGATCCTGGCAGACTCAAGTTGCCACTTGGGTATTCCCTCCAAGCCAGAAAGTAAAAAAAGGGTAACCACTCCAGTCCATCGCCACACTGATTGTAAAACCATTGATGGTAAAATAAAACTCGGGTCCATCATCCAATTGATAGGTTTTAACCCTAAAGGTAGAATCAAATATTGATTGAGGGCCCCTTCCCTGCCATGGAAAAATAAATAAAAGAGGGTAGAAAGAACACCTGGCATGGCCAAACCGGGTATAATCAGGCAAAAGGCAAACACTGGCCTGATTTTTTGGTTAAGGGAGAGGAGATTTAAGGCTAGAACAAAAGATAGGGGCAGGATAACCATTAACGAACCTGTCACATAGAAAAAAGAGTTGGAAAGTGACTTCCAAAACCGTGGGTCATGAAGGACCTTTCTGTAATTTTCAAGGCCCACAAAGGAATCACTTTTTGCGGCAATCTCGCCATTTAAAACGGCTCCCACTTCACCTGAGGAAAAGCCTGAAGACCGAAAAGATAAATCAAGGCCAAGAATAGATGGAATAAGCCAAAAAGCTGTCCATAAACCAAGAAAAGGGCCTAATAAAAAGAACAGTGAAAATCGATCCCTTGTAAGAAGTGTACGAGGCATGGACACAAAACCTAATTTTGTCCCCAAGATTTCGTCATGGCATTCCGATACTGTTTTAAAGCATCTTCAGGGGTGAGGGTGCCAAACATCACCGAGCCAAAGTAATTTTCCTGCATTAAAAAAATGGCTTGGGGACGGCGGGGGTCGACCACCACGGGGGGAATTTCACCAGCCAGCTCAACCAACAGCTCCCCCATTGACTGGCCAAAATATTTATGTTCTGCAAGCAGTCTTTGGTCCTTCCAGGCAGGTTTGTAAGCAGGAAAACTGTTGCCTTGTAAAAAACGCTCTGCATTTGATTCCTTGTTCTTCATTACAAATTCGATGAACTTCCACGCATCCTTTTTCTTCTTACTTGCTTCCAAAATCATCAAGCCCTGACCAGCAAAGGTTGCAGTACGAGGACCGACTTCACCGTTTTCATCTACCCAAGCGGGTAAAGGCATCATTCCCCATATTCCTTCCATACCAGGGGCAAATTGTTGAAAAAGGTCCAATCCGTACCAATCGGCACCTGCTACACACAGCACCTCACCGGTTTCAAGGTCTCCGCTAAAAAAAACTGGGTCAAACACCGAACCACGGTCTGGCATTACGGTAATTTGTGCCTCAGACATCTCTGCGAATTCAGACAGAATATCCAAGGCAATTTTTTCATCCGGTAAAAACTTACCATCCTTGGAAAACAAATCGCTTCCCCTTTGACGAAGAAAAACATCAAAAAGGGTGCCATCCAGAGCTAAAAAGCGCTGGGCATGATCCTCCATTAGCCCTTCTCCTACCTCACGAAAATCCTTCCATGTTTTTAGGTCACTGGGCTTTATCCCGTATTCCTCAAATAAATCTTTCCGATAATACAGCATCATGGCACTCAATGATTGCGGAAGGCCAAGTAATTTTTCTTCGTAGGTAAAAACCTCCAAACGACGAGGGTGAAGGTCCTTATCAAGCCCGGATTTCACAGCTAACTTGGTCAAATCCATGAAAGGACTTGGGCCGTTTAGAAAAACACCAAAAAAAGTCTCGTCCAACTGCACAAGGTCAGGCATCCCCTCCCCGCTTCTCAAGGCAACTCCCAGCTTATCCGGCATTTCCCGAAAACCGTAGGCCTTTACAACTAAATTTAATTTACCATTGGTTTCAGCATTATAAAGCTCTGCCATTTTCTCATAATAGACTTGGTCTTGAAAAGAACTGATCCACATTTCCAGGTTTTGAGCCGAAAGAAAAAAACCTCGAAGCAAGAATAAGGAAGCAAACAAGGTTAACTTAACTGTGCGGTGTAAATTCATTCTTGGTAGTATTTAAGCAAAATTGCAGATCGCAAGCAGATAGAATCAATGCTAAAGGATTAAAATTGAGATGATTCCGGTGTCTGTTAGGAGATCAAAAGTTTTTAATTTAAAATAAACTTTATCCCTTCAATTTAAAT
>CBFIFQ010000027.1:0-26453 GCA_965661905.1 Opitutales bacterium | reverse complement strand
ATAATCAATCGTCTGGCTTGTTTCTTTAATCAAAGAATTCTCGGTGAAATGACGGTATGTTTTGCATATGAAATCAAGGCTTTGCATGCAGGCTGCGAGCCTCTGTTCTTCCTCATAAGCGAGTTTTCTTTGGTTGGATAAAGCATGATCGTGCCAGAGCATTGCTCCTTTGGCTTCCGGGACATACTTAGACATTATTCCGTTAAAGACTAAGCGTGAGGCAAATTCATAGTCTCCAATAATTCGATATTCTGGATTGAAACGCCCAACATTGGCATGAATGCAACTCCGCCACATTGGTTGGGCCCCGTAAGGGTAATGAAGAAAAAGAGAGCCCGGGAAAAAATTCTGGGAAGTACATTCGACTGTCGAAATATTTTTGTCTATCTTTGGTAGAGAGAAAATTTTTTTCAACTCTCCATACACCAGCCCGATATCTTTTTCTCTGTCCAGAATATCGCTTAATTTTTCCAGGCAATCCGGGTCGTGCCGGTCGTCGGTGTTGGCATTGGTCAGGTATTTTCCTTTGGATAGGCCAATGCCATGATTCCAGGCTGCGTACAGAGATTCCCTTTTTTCAGTACGAAAGTATTTAATTCGGTAACCCTTTTTCTGAAATACTTTAACTACTTCTTTTTCGTGTTGGAGCGAACCACTATCGATCACAATAATTTCAAGCTCACCTTTTTTATACAGCGTTTGATTGATTAGGTCTTCAAGGCAACCCTCGAGATAGGATGCGGCGTTGAAGGTTGAAACTATGGCACTAACTTTCACACTTTTTGATCAGAGGCACCTGCCATGCCTGTAACTGGTTTGTTGATCAATTACTGATTCCAGTGTGTGTATCGATAGCAAAGGAAGACTTTCTACCATTGCTGTTGGTTTTAGGAATTTCATAGCTCATGCGTGAAGTATGGATTCTTTAAAGCAATCAAAGTCATGGGTCTTCGAGAAGTTTTCTTTTTGTAAATCAAAATTCTCTAAGTACTCTGACCCTAAATAGTGGGCATAGCCTTTAATGAAATCATGGAACTGGGGGGGGACTTCATGATTCTGCTTTTCGAGTCCATTTATAAATGGATCGCCGTATTTTCCTAATACTTTCGTATTGCTTGAAGTATTCAGGCATGCTGGTTCAAAAGATATTCCAATCCACTTGTAAAGTTTGCGAGTTACTACCTCTGTATCTTTAATCAACTCTTCATAACGGAGACATTGGACATTTTGGTTTTCCCGGTATTGGTGCCTGAAATTTGTAATTGCTTGGGGAGCTAAAAGTAAATCTCGTCCTAGGTATTGCAACTGGTTTAGAGTTTTAATTTTCCAGGTATTGATCATAGATTCAACAACAGCCACTGGGTTTCTTTCAAGCACCACATATTTTGCCTCTGGGAAAAGGGCAAACAATTCGTGGATTATTTCCCAGTATCGAGGAGTTTTATCGATGACGAAAGAGAAACCCTTGATCATCGGTCCATAAAACTTGAAGGCAATTTCCTTGAGATGATCTTTGTAGTTTATTTTGAACTTCGTGCAGTAATCATGAAAAGCATCGGTGGCCATTGAATGATCATAAACCGAATTTTTGACGGTATCAGGTTTTAGCAATGGGGATAATGCCAGCATTATCCATGATTCGCTGGAAGTATTTATCTCTTGGTTATTACTTAAAAGGCTTTGAAGAAATGTAGACCCGGACCTAGGTTGAGAAATGATAAAGATTAAATTTTTATCCTCCATGAACTACAAAATGATCTTCAAGCTGTTTTTACTCTTTACCCGATGAAGTTTGATGCCCGCATTTACTTAAAGAAGTTGAGAAAGAGTAGGACCTAAAAGACTGGAGACTTTTCTAACAGATGAAGGCTCAATCGAATTATCTTTGATGGTATCCTGAATAAGATGGATAACATCCTTGGCGTTGCTGCAAAATCTTTCACACAACCTTCGGGCATTGGCAAGCGGCTCCTCTTTATCGTCAGAAGCTGCGAGAATTAAAGACAGGAGGGCCAACATATTGGGAGAGGTGGCATTGAGATCTATTTTTTCGTCCCGTTCTAAAATTGTATCGACCAGAGAGGGGGCTTTGTTCTGATTACCGACGAGGAGGTTGGCACACAAGGATTGTAGCAGGTCCACTAGGCTTAGGTCAGGCAAGCTTTTCTTATTGAATGCTTCGGTCATGAAACGGGCAAGTGTTTCTTTCTTGTTAAAAATACAGTGAATGACGCACTTAAGCAGAAATGAAGAATCCAGGTTGCTATCCAGGTAAGCGATTTCATCTTTATCAAAACTCGATTTATCTGCGGATAAAATTGTCTGCATAATATTGGTATGCTCAAAGATTATCGGAGGTAGACCTTGCTTGGATTGCTCCAAGTGCTTTTCGACAAAATATCTTAGCGTAGCCTGGGATGGTAGTTGGTTTAATAAGCAAAAGTTTAAAAATTTATAAAAGCGTAATTTGTCCGTGGAGCTGTAAAGCTCAAAGAAATTTTCATCTATCCACTTGGTATCATTGGTGTAAAAAGCGAAGAGTAATTTAAATTCGATTTCAATATTTAGAGACTGCATGGAGGCTAAAAATTTTTGTTTCCGCTGATTATCATGCCTGTGCGGTAATATTGAAAAACATACCAATCTCAGAAGCCTGATTTTTTCTTGAAAGAGTAAGTTTTTTTTGAGCTGGGAATAAATGGCTTCCAAGAAAACTTCATTCTCCTTTTCTATGATTCTGGTAAAGGAGTTTACGAGAGCGTCAGTGGTCTCCTGTTCCAAAAATAAATCAATTACTTCATTTGCATAAAGAGATAGGAATTGTTTGGAAAAAGGTTCCTGTTTCTTTGTATCGTTCAGTAACCTGAAATGAGTAATGGCGTTGTGAAGATAGCAGTTTCTTGGGTGTGGTCCCAAAGCTGAAAAAGGATTGGCATAAATGACTTCATCTTTCGGGCAAGTGGTGAAGTGCAGGACTTGTTGGTCCGTTTTGAAAATTTCCAACCCTTTTGTTTTTGGATTTCGGCCAGGAATAGAGAGTAAGCCGCGGTCGATAAGAGACTGAGAGATACGATCATTTCGGCATGCATTTTTTTTCGTTTCCGGAGAGGAATAGATTTGAGAGTGCTCGGTTTCAAAAAGGCTTTTAAAGTTCTGGCGAATTGAAAATTCTTTTTGTGCGTCAAAAAATAAATGAAGAATGAGAGGGTTGTAAGAAAGGAAAAATCTCTCAACTGAATATTGCGGGTTTCTGCCCAGAACTCTTAAGTCAATTGAATGAAGGTGGCAAAAGTTTACAATAAACTGGGTAATCGAGACCGGAAGATTGTGGATGATGAATTTGGTTTTCCTCCCAAACTCAAGAGACTTTATGATACAGGAAATGGATTCGAATTCACTGGTGTCGATGACTTTGCAAACTTTGTTTTGACGAAAAAAACTAAGGTAAATTTCATCAATTTCTGATTGATTGAGGACTGACTGCGAATCCGTAATGAAAATATAATCGATGGAATCAACCGGCATGGCAGGAGAGAAAAAATCTTCTTCAAGCTGCGGCAGGAAAATACACTTTTTGAGAAAATAATCAAAATCCTCTAGGCTAAGCTCGGCTTTCACTTCAGAGGGTAATAGGTCGCAGATCAAAAAATGGACTTTAGCTTCCTTCGCACATTGGATTTGCAAGGTTAGGTTTGCTCCATTGATTCCTCCAAGAAAGCAACCGTATGGTGCGTCGATTTTATTAGGATGAAAAGATTTGAGCTGCTCGGGAGTATCAGTAATTAAAATGAGCTGATCTTTATCGAGAATGGATGTGTCTGTTCCTTTTTCGGTGTCACGAAAATTTTCAACCAGGTCATGTACCTGGCTGAGATCATCCTGATCATTCAAAAGAATATAGGCCTGAGCACAATCTTCCTGTAAAAGCTTCTTAAGGGCCGGTACCCAAAGAACAATTCTTGGGGAAGTCACACTCTTGGACAGTATTGTTATCTTCTCAGGTCGTTGATCCATTCTTTACAAGATAAAGGGTTTCAAGACTTTTGAAATGAAAAATTATAGTTGGAAATCGACAATAATTAATCAATTTTGTAGAAAGTAGTAAATGGCGATTGAAAAGATAGTGGTGGTGGACGATGAGCTTATGATTCGCAAAGCATTGGAAACTCAATTGCGAAACAAAAGATATTCAGTCGCCTCAACTGGCAACCTTAAAGGTGCCCGTAAGATTTTAACAAGGGATTCATTCGACCTCGTTTTCCTCGATCTGCGTCTGCCGGATGGCGATGGCACGGATTTGCTTGAGGAGATTACAGCCAAAGCGGATGGTCCAATGGTCGTGATGATGACTGGCTATGGGTCAGTCGAGTCTGCGGTTTCCTGCATGCAAATGGGTGCATTTGATTATGTTGTGAAACCATTTTCATTCGACCAAATAGAGATCGTTGTCGATAAAGTCGCCTCCTTTGATAAGATGAGAAGGGTAACAAAGTACTATGTCGAAGAAAGCGATAGCCGGTCCTCGGATATCGTCGGCGAAAGTAACCCAGTGAAAGCTCTTAAAACCTTAGTGGATAAGGTGGCTAAAACTGAGGCCACCGTTTTAATCAGTGGAGAGAATGGCACCGGAAAGGAATTGGTTGCTCGAGAATTGTACCGTAACAGCCTGTTGGCCTCCCAACCTTACATCCGGGTGAATTGTGCTGCGATTTCTGAAACCCTTATGGAAAGTGAATTTTTTGGCCATGAGAAAGGTTCCTTTACAGGCGCAACTGAGCGTCGTGAAGGCAGGTTTGAGCTGGCAGATGGTGGTACGATCCTGCTTGATGAAATTAGTGAGATTTCCCCGGCCCTTCAGGCAAAACTACTACGGGTTCTTCAGGAAAAGGAATTTGAGCGGGTGGGAGGCAATAAAACTATTCAGGTAAAAGTGCGAGTTCTTGCCACAACCAACAGGAACCTCATGGAAGAGGTAAAAGCAGGAAAATTTAGAGAAGATTTATATTATCGTCTCAATGTTTTCCCGATTTCTGTGCCTCCCCTGCGTGACAGGGGTGAAGATATTCTTTTATTGGCTAAAACTTTTCTACTTCGCCATGCAACCAGGCATGGGATTGAAAAGATATCGTTTTCAACAAGCTGTGAAAAAGCAATTATCGCCCATAATTGGCCCGGTAATGTAAGAGAATTGGAAAACGCCGTGGAAAGAGCTGTGATTTTGGCTGATGCTGGAAAAGCCATCCGTGCAGACTTACTTGGAATTGGGCATCTGGCCAGTGATAGGGGCGATGACGATGTTACTTCCAATACTGAATCGGATATTGAGTCTATGGAAGAAGTTGAAAAATTTCACATAAGCAAAATTTTAGAAAAATGCGACGGCAACAAAACCCATGCGGCTAAAAAGCTGGGCTTGAATGTCAGGACTCTTCGGAACAAGATTAAGGAGTATGAAATTGAACTTTGAGTTGATCTTCAAAGTTTAGGCAGTGTTTCCACTTACTGGTTAAAAAGTAATTTAACCAACTCGGGGTCTTGGGAATCGGTGATGTCTATGACCCTGTTTCCATCAAAGGGCTTACCTTCTAAAATTGAAAACTGAACCAGTTTGCCACGGTCAAACTCACCTTCTTCCCAAAGCCTACCCTCCTCATCCCACTTGGAAATAGTTCCATGGTATTTACCATTCCTGAATCGGAGGACTGCCTCCTTACGGCCTTTATCATCAAGTGCGGTGATGGTGCCATTGTAGGGTTCTTCCGTGGATCGAATGTAGAGCATGCCTTCCCGCTTTGGATCGCCTGCAAACTTAATATAAAATTCTTTGCCTGTGCCTTCCCATGTTTCCAACTGAATCGCATCGAGGCTTCGACCGCTTTCCACAGCACCCTGATCCGGAAATCGACCAAAGTCCTCCAGGTCTTCCTGGTAATATTGTCTTTTATAAACTTTGCCTTTGTCAGTCCATACATAGAAGTACCCATGCCTCATACCTTCTTTGTATTGAGACTTGGATTTTAGTTTCCCATTATCGTGCCATTCAAAGAAATCTCCATCCCTTGACCCCATACCATAACTGCTGGAAGCTACCACAAGACCGGTTCTCGATCTTATCTTGATTATACCAGAATAGGGTTTTTTATCTTTGGTTTTACAAAAAAGGAATTGGTCATTTATAAAAAAACTTTCTTTGTATTCAGTCTGGGTGCCTTCCCAGTATTCCTCGTCGAGCAAGAGCTTGGAAAGCTTGTATCCCTTGGGCTTGCTATCTTCTTGCGTCTGTTGGTTTTCGCAACCACCGACTAAAAAGAAAAGAGAGCAAATCGCAGTTTGTATGAAATTTTTTGATCTTAAAATTTTCATTAATCTTCGATATTTTCATAAATGCAGGACCGATGCGATCCGAAATCGAAGGTCCCTCCATTTTTTAGATTGCTGGGTGTTTAGTGATCCAAGCAACTGAAAAAGCTGCAAAGAAATGAACGAATTCCAATAATTAACAATCTTTTTGGGATCAACAGGGAGAGGGGATTTTGAAATTTCTAGATTGTCTTGTTGCAAAAGGGCGTAGGACATGAAAGAGAGTAAAAATGATTATTCCTAAAGGGTCAAAGCTTAGTCCCGAGCAACTTGCTGAGGTCGAGAAAATAGCCGAAAATTTTGATTGCTCCATCTTGGAAATCCAGGGGCACAACCGTTGCGTCTATGCGATTCTTGGCGATGAGAGCCGCGAAGTCATGTTTAAGAGAATTGCGGGACTTCACTTTATTCACAGGGTAGATATGATAGAGTCTCCCTACAAGCTTATGGACCGGCGTTCTGGGCTTTCCGATCATTCGGTAAAGATTGGAGAGAATAAGGTGGGTAGCGTGGCTCCCTTCATTATTGGTGGTCCTTGTACAATCGACCCTGATAACCCAAATCTTTTTCTGGAAACGGCTCATGCCTTAAAGGAGGCGGGGGTAAATGCACTCCGGGGTGGTGTCTGGAAACCAAGGACCAATCCCTATTCTTACCAGGGGGATGTAAAAGCACTTGAAATTATTTTACAGGCCCGTGAGGAGACGAAGCTCCCCATTGACCTGGAAGTAATGGATGGCGAACAACTGAAAATTGCTCATGAAGCAGGGGTTGATGTTTTGCAAATTGGTACCCGTAATGCCTTGAACTACTCTTTACTCAAAGAAGTGGGCAGTCTTACTGCCGGAAGCAAGGTGTCAGTCTTACTCAAAAGAGGCAGGCACATGGCTTCGCCCAATGAATTTATTGCAGCGGCTGAGTACTTGGTCGCAGCGGGGAACCCAAATATTCTGCTTTGCCCAAGGGGTACGACCCCGATATTGGACGGATACCGCAATCATCCCGATGAATCAATTACTCCACTTTTAAAAAACAGGACCTGGGCTCCCGTTATCGTGGACCCATCGCACAGCGTAGGGCATGCTGATTTTGTCAAGGCATGTTCCATAGCTTCCATCGCCTACGGGGCGGATGGGTTATGTATTGAATCTCACATCGAACCATCAAAAGGTATTGGTGATGACCCCAAGCAGGCCATTACCCCCGCAGTCATGAAGGAATTAATTGATGCGTGTCAAATGGTTTGGTCAAACAGGTATCAGACTGATTTTTAAGCACCCAACCGGTTGCCTTTTTCAAGATATCGCTGAACATAATCCTCGACTCCCTTTTCCAAACTAAAAAGGGAAGCAGTGTAACCGGCAGTGCGAAGCTTCTCTATGTTTGCTTCGGTGAAATACTGGTACTTTTCACGAAGAATTTCAGGCATTTCTAAAAATTTTATATTTGGATCTTGGTCTAGGGCTTTGAAAATAGACTTCCCTAGGTCGAGCCAAGTTCTGGCTTTCCCACTCCCCAAATTAAAGAGGCCGTTTGCCTCATTGTGTGCGGCGATCCAAATGGTCATTTCTACCGCATCTTTGACATAAAGAAAATCACGCATTTGCTCACCATCTTTATATTCCGGGCGGTGGCTCTTAAAAAGAGACATGTAGCCAGTTTCGCTTATTTGTTGGTATGCTTTGCTCACCACTGAGCGCATGTGGCCTTTATGCTCTTCGTTGGGCCCGAATACGTTAAAGTATTTAAGCCCTGCGATTCTCTGATCCCAAGACCTTTCCTGGGATAGCAGATCAAATTTATGTTTTGACCATCCATACAGATTCAGGGGTTGAAGTTTTTTAATATCCGGATCCTTGTCGCTCATCCCATGCACCCCATCCCCGTAGGTTGCAGCCGATGATGCGTAGACAAACCGGATATTTTTTTCGAGAGAAAACTCACAAAGATCCCGGGTGTAAAGTAGGTTGTTGTCACGCAAAAAGTCTTCATCTGTCTCCGTTGTACTCGAGCAAGCACCCAGATGAATAATTGTATGAATATTTGCAAGGTCCTGACTTCTTGATAACACCAACTCCCGAAAAAGTTTTGGGTTTAGCTGCCTTTGGAAGGAAAGATTTTGCAGGTTTTTCTCTTTGGCGGGCGAAGGATTTTCTTCATCAACTAAAATAATATTCTGAAACCCTTTTTGATTGAGTCCCCAAACAACAGCACTGCCAATTAATCCGGCGCCGCCGGTTACTGCGGTGAGGCCTTTTCCTAGGTCATGCACGGGACAGTTCGACCGATCTTTCCCGGGCCGCTTTTACCGCCTTGTACACGATCTCCCTGAGGGCACTTGATTGGAAACTATCGAGCGCAGCCTGGGTGGTTCCATTGGGAGAGGTTACTTGATCCCTTAACTCTTCGGGGTGCAGTTTACTTTCGGCTAGGAGCTTGGCAGAACCGGTAATGGTTTGGATCGCGAATTGATGAGCTAACGGATCAGCCAGTCCAATTTCTTTAGCCGCCGCTTCAAGAGCACAGGCAAATTCAAAGAGGTACGCAGGTCCGCTGCCGCTTACAGCAGTTACCCGGTCAATATCTTCTTCAGATTGGAGCTTCGCGGATTTGCCCAGTGCAGAAAGAACATCAGTTACAAGGGATTGATCCTTGGGAGTGGGTGGTTTGCAGAAAACATATCCCGTGATGCCTTCCCCGATTTGCCCAGGTGTATTGGGCATAGAGCGAATAATATTACAGGCATCGGGAAATGTAATACTTAGTCGATCCAGAGGAATGCCTGCCATGATGGAAAGTACTAGGCAATCAACTTTTTGGCCATCCAGTGATTTCGATATCGAATCTAATTGCTGAGGCTTACAGCCAAGTATGAGTAGGCTGGGTTGAAAATCGAAAATTTCAGACAGAGAGTTTGCCCGCTTTATTCCGGTTGCTGCCGCGAGTTTTTCGGAAGTGCCATCCTTTGCGGAGCAGCAAATGATTTGACCGGCCGTAAAAGATTGAGAGCGGAGGAGGGAGGACACAATGGCAGTTACCATCTTTCCTGCTCCTATAAATGCGAGTTTTTCCTTATTTGCCATGAATAAATGGTGAAATCGTTTACCTTGATTGCATTGTCGAAGTTTTCGAGGCCAAGTCGTGCAGACATCTATGGTTGCGATTAAATATAAAAAATAGAAGGTTGGCAAACCCGAGGAGGATAAAGCTGCAGGAAATTCCTTTAATAAAAGAACGCAAAACAAGCTGCCCCGGGCTTATGATAAGATCTGGGCTTGTCGAAGACGTTTTCAAGCAAAAGGTTGCTTTTCCTACTGAGCGACCTCCAAAAAATACTTCCCCCGCCAGAAAGTAGAGAACAAAAAATAAAGACATGATCAGTTCATAATTCATACTGCCTGTAAATTCGGAAAATTCTACCATGAGAGCTTGCAAGGCGGCTTCGTCTTGATCGGGGGTGCTAAAGGCACGAGAAAGCCTTTCGGTTAGTCGGTCAAACTTTTCCTCAGATGCTTGTCCGTGTAATTTAGGGATATAAAAAAAGAGCAGGGTAGATGCAAAAGACAAAAGCACAAAATCCATCACGAACGCGAGAACACGCTTGTAATTCGAGGCAGGTATCATTGTGTCTTTTGCGGATTCCATTGAATCCTCTGGATCGGTGCTCATCCTAGGATGCCGAAGAAAGTGAAAGCTCAAAGGCTTTAACCGTGTTACTCATGAGCATTGCCACAGTCATGGGACCAACCCCTCCCGGTACCGGGGTAATCGCATCACATAAAGGAGCCACTTTTTCAAAATTGACATCCCCTACCAGGCGGTATCCCGACTTCTTTGACTGGTCTGCGACCCGGTTGATCCCAACATCGATCACGGTGGCTCCCGGTTTTACCATTTTTTCGTCCACAAACTGAGGTTTTCCAATGGCCGCAATCAGAATATCTGCTTTCTGAGTGAATTCTGAAAGATTAGGGGTTCGAGAGTGGCAGAAGGTAACAGTGGAGTTTCCAGGGAAGCCCTTTCTTAGCATGAGCATACCGACCGGTTTACCAACGATCAAGCTTCTGCCTAAAACCACCACATGCTTGCCTTCAGTTGTTATGTTTTCCCTCTTGAGGATTTCAAGTATTCCAGCAGGTGTACAAGAAGAAAAGCAATCTTCGCGTTCTTGACAAAGCATCCCTAGGTTGGTCGCATTGAAACCATCCACATCTTTCCGGGGGAGCACATGGTTAAAAATATCGCGCTCATCAATATGTGAGGGTAGAGGGGCTTGAATCAAAATCCCGTGAATATCAGGATTGATATTGGATTCTTTGATCTTTTCAAGTAAGGCAGCCTGAGATATCGATTCAGGAAGCACAAGGAGTTCACTGGTAATCCCAATTTTTTCTGCGGTTTTTTGCTTTTTTCTTACATAAGATACTGAGGCAGGGTCCTCGCCCACGCGAATGAATAAAACCGCTGGCTTGGCTTTGTCAAAACTCTGAACTTTCTCTGTAAGTTCATCGATGATGTTTTGAGCGATTTTATTTCCATCAATTATTTTCATGAGCACGAAGCAAAAGAGGGGAAAGCTTATTGCTCAACTAACCGAATAATTTTGGCACGAATGACTAAATCCTTGGATCCTTCTTCAATCGGTTCAAGTTTTCCCAATACATTTATCTTCTTTCCGTTGTAGTGAAGAGGATTAATGGCATTCATTTTGGTCATATCAAGAAAAGCGAGCCTTTTCCCCGAAAAACTTTCAAGTTGATAGGGGAATTTATTTTGAAACCCAAGTTTTCTCGGTTTGAGCACCAATTTGCCTTCAAAATTACGATGTAAGTTAACTGCAGGCATAATTTTAGGAGGCAGGACTGGAAGACCGTCTTTCCCTACATTGCTTTGTTTGGTTTCGAGAGCATCCAGTTCGTTAACCTTAGGGCTGTCAGAAAGTTTTTGTGCAGGTGTAGTTTCCCCCTTGTCAGCACTTGGAGTTTGCGACCAATGTTCTCGGCCCACGACTACAGGTTCTACTTCTTCTGCTTGAGTGCTCGTTCCTGTATTTACAGTATTTTTGGTATTGAAAGCATCAGCAACTCCGGGCGATGAAGGGTTCTCATCAGCAAACAAGCTGATAGAAAGAATGTTTGCCATCAGGATAAAGGATGAAATTTGCGTCACGGTCATAGATTTTAAGCTTCCCATAGTCTCCAATCTAGAAAAGTTATCTAGTTAAGAGCAAATCAATTTCTTTTTTATGAAGCTCCCGGTAATTTCCGATAGGCAAACCGTCGAGGAAGAGTTTGCCTACAGCGTATCTTCTTAGTTTTTTGACTCGGTATTTGAGCATTGAAAAAGCTCTCCGGATTTCTCTTTTTTTGCCATGTCCCATAAGGACTTCCATTTTAAACGATCCCACAGGGGATGCATTTTTTCCTCTGATTTCATCAAGCTTTAAAAACTCTCCTTCCACTTCCAGTCCATTCAGCAGAGTATGAAAGTCATCTTTTTCAAGTTTACGATTAAGTTCCACCTGGTATCTTTTCCTAATTTCGTGTGAGGGATGAGTAAGACGGTGGCTTAATGAACCATCATTGGTAAGGATAACCAAACCCTCACTTTCCACGTCGAGCCTTCCCGCACAAAAAAGTCGTAGTTTGGCATGCTTTTTTTCGAGAAGTTCAAAAACCAAGCGCTCGGCGTGCTCATCTTCATTGGAGCAGGTAAATCCTTTTGGCTTGTTTACCATGAATGTGAAGGAACCCGTACGATTCGCCTGCACTCTTTTATTGCCCACCTTCACGACATCTTTATTGGGGTTGATTCTCATGCCCAATGTAGCGGTTTGACCGTTCACGGAAACAATTCCCTGAGATATCCACTCTTCTCCTTTTCTTCGGGAGCAAAGACCAGATTCAGCTAAAAACTTTTGAAGCTTGGGTGAGGTGGGAATATTCCTTTTTTGTTCAGATTCTGTTGGCATAATGAAACTTGTGGGTTGCTTTCAGGCAACAAATGTCGCATTTGTAAATGACTTGTCATTAGCAGTTTGTCGAAATTAATTTATGAGCGAAGAAAATAGTAAACCCAAGATTGCCCTCGTTACAGGTGCTGGTAGAGGAATAGGCCGTTCGATTGCGGAGGCACTAGCCAAGGATGGGATGAAGGTAATTTGTGTCAGCAAGTCAGAATCTTCCTGTGGTTCTGCAGCTGAATCTATTAAGGCTAATGGAGGCGATGCCATCGCTCGGGCCGTGGATGTTTCTTCGGGTGAAGAAATTCGGCAGGCATGTGAGGATATCCTCGGTGAGTATGAGTGCGTTGATGTTTTGGTCAACAATGCAGGCATTACCCGTGATAACTTGCTCTTCCGTATGGAAGAAGATGATTGGAACGATGTGTTGCACACAAATTTAACCAGTTGTTTTCATTGGATTAAATCACTTGGTCGACCCATGACTAGAAAGAGATGGGGTCGTATCGTAAATATATCATCTGTAGTGGGCTTAACAGGCAATGCAGGGCAAGCTAACTACGCCGCAGCCAAGGCAGGTATGATAGGTTTGACCAAAAGCTTGGCCCGTGAGTTTTCTGCCCGGTCTGTTACCGTTAATGCAGTGGCACCTGGTTTTATTGATACAGATATGACTTCCGGGCTTGATGATAGGGTTAAAGAAGTGGCTTTATCTCAAGTTCCCTTGAAGCGCTTTGGATCGGTGGATGATATCGCCGATATGACTTCTTTTCTATGTTCTGAAAAAGCATCCTACGTCACCGGACAAGTTTTTACGGTTGACGGAGGCATGGTGATGTGAACAAGAGAAACTATACCATTAACTAACCAATATAATAATATGTCAGAAAATAACGCCGATCGCGTAAAGAAAATCATCATTTCTCAACTTAACGTCAGTGAAGAGCAAGTCACTCCAGAAGCTAGTTTTATCGATGACCTAGGAGCTGATTCGCTTGATCAAGTCGAGCTTGTTATGGCTCTGGAAGAAGAGTTTGGTACTGAAATCCCTGAAGAGGATGCAGAAAAGCTCCAGACTGTTGGCTCGGTCATAACCTATGTTGAGAGTAATCTTTCGTAAACTATTTTCGTGAGTGGGTGTGGAAACGGCTCACATTAAATATTTTGGTTAGCTTATGAAGGAAGTCGTTGTTACAGGAATTGGGGTCCTTACATCTGTCGGAACAGGGGTTGAGGATTATTGGAATAGTCTAAAAAATGGAAAATCTGGAATAAGCAAAGTTACCCGGTTTGACGCGAGTGACATTGCAAGTAAAGTTGCTTCAGAGATAACAGATTTTAACCCAGAGGATTACATGGATCCCAAGGAAGCTCGGCGGAACGATCGGTATGCTCAACTTGCCCTAGCCGCCACCCACCATGCTTTGAAAGATTCGGGTCTTAGCCGTGATGACCTTGTCCCCGACCGGACTGGCGTTATTGTTGGTTCAGGAATCGGCGGGATGGAGACCATCGAAAAGCAGATGACCACTTTAATTGAAAGGGGGCCCCGGCGAGTTTCTCCTTTTATGATTCCTTCGCTTATTGCCAATATTGCGGGTGGGATTATTGCCATCGACCTTGGGGCAAGCGGCCCAAATTACTCGCCTGTTAGTGCCTGTGCATCGGGTTCTCATGCCATTGGGGAAGCTTTTGAAATGATCCGCCGTGGTGCGGCGGATATGATCTTTGCGGGTGGCAGTGAGGCAGCTGTTACCCGAATTGGCTTTGCTGGGTTCTCCTCCATGAAGGCCATGAGCACCAACTTTAACGAGGATCCTTCTCGGGCATCCAGGCCCTTTGATAAAAACAGAGATGGTTTTGTAATGGGCGAAGGAGCCGGTGTCTTAGTTCTTGAAACCAAAGAAAATGCTCAAAAAAGAGGGGCCCGCATTTATGCTGAAATTATTGGGTACTCGGCAACCTGCGATGCATTTCATGTAACCACACCAGATGGTGAGAGTAAAGCGCTCACCCGTTGTATGAATCTTGCGATTGAGCAAGCTGGTATTTCTCCTGATAGCGTAGATTATGTAAACGCCCATGGGACCTCCACTCCATACAATGATCGCTCTGAGACCACGGCTCTTAAAAATGTATTTCAAGATCATGCCAAATCGGGACTTATGGTTAGTTCAACCAAATCAATGACCGGCCATTTACTGGGTGCGGCCGGTGCCATTGAGGCAGCTGCTATTTGCAAATCGATTGAGGGAAATGTGGTTCCGCCTACTATCAATTATGAGGAGCCAGATCCTGATTGTGACCTGGATTATGTGCCCAACGAATCCCGCGACGCCAACGTAAATGTTGCGATGAGCAATAATTCTGGATTTGGGGGGCATAATGCCTCTCTCGTCTTTCGAAGCATTTAATTTTACATCGCATGCAGCTGATTGTGCTTGCGAGAAATTTTACATACATTAAGTTATGAACTTTAGCGTGCACCCGTAGCTCAATTGGATAGAGTGCCTGGCTACGGACCAGGAGGTTGGGGGTTCGACTCCCTCCGGGTGTGCCATTTCTAATTAGCGTGAATCCCTCTTTTTGCTAGGGAATTATTATATTTTTACAGATTTCGCTTTTACTTCTGTGTATATTAAAATTATCCAGAAATTTACACATTTACTGGCGACAAAGAGGGCGACACATCTCTTCTCCATTTTTTTGACAAATCTCGCTTGAGTGCATCATGACCTTTGAATAATTATTCATGAATGAAGAATATCTTAATTCTCTTGTTTTATAGTTTAACTCAGGTTTCATTTCTTTCTGCCCAGTATGCTCCGGATAGCGTAACGGGCACTAAAGTTCACTTTGATTTTACTTTGGAAGGTGAAAATATAAGTATTGATTTCTACAATATTAATGATTTTGCATCATTTGGTGAACATGCGCACATAGGCGAATGGGGAGGATCCTGATACACTTGGGAAAAAACTTCACCCAATACTGGTACTCTTAAAATTGCGGAGCACGGACCCTTTACAACTGGATTTACCGAAGTATTCATGACCTTTACCTCCCAGACTTCTGGTACGGGTATCTTAAAAGAGTATGAATATGAGGATGGCAAATTTGACCAAAGTCCAGTTATGGGATGGGAAGCAACTGGTTCATTTACCTTATTTGAAATGACTGATTCAGATGCTCTTCCTTTTGATGTTTATTTCAAAGATGATTTTAGCTTGGATAATATAAACCGAGATATTTGGCCTCAAGAACAGGAATACGGTATTGAATTGGTCCAATCAGGTGGTGTTTTGACTCTCCAAGGTACATTAACTGACGCAGATGAGCGGTGGTACGAAATTAATGCGAATACGATACTCAAAATGTCCGAGGACTGGGTGGTAGAGTGAGGCTTTTTGCAATTTACATGAAACTGAAGCAACAAATTACGGTGCGTTATTGGGCATAGATCTTGAGACAACTAAAATTGCCCTAATCGTTGATTTAAGCATAGGTATTTCCCCTTGGGGAATATACTCTGAAATTAGCCTTTACGATCAAGAGGCGGGCGATCATCCAAGCTTAGGTAGAGAAAAAAATCAATTTCAGTCTATCACTCTTCAAGAGGGAAGTAGTGGGAAATTCAGAATCCGAAATGATTCTGAGAATAAGATAATTTATGCAGAATACATGAACGAAGGGAACTGGACTTCTGTTTTTGAGCTAAACTGGGATTCAGGTTTGTTAACCCGTGCAAGTTCTAATCTTTATTCCTCATCATCTGACTTACAGCACCAATTTACAGGTTGGGTTGCTTTAGATGATTACAATGCTAGACCCGACATTGATTTCAGAACTCCAGTAAAAGAAGAAAACGGTAATATTGAAATTCTTCCTTTAACTGCAGGTAACCTAGGTTTGCGTAACTATTCGGTGACCGAAGGCAAGCCAGTTGCAAAAAATTGGATGTGGTTTGATCATTATCCTTGGGTTTATTCTGCTGAAGAAAGCAATTGGATTTATTTCTATTCACCTAACAGCGAGCTTATGTATTTTAGTGTTAAGAATAACGCCTGGATGGAAATGAAGTAATAAGCCAATTATTGAATTATCTGATATTTCCCCAGATATTCTTTTTTAATTATCCTCTTATGGATAAGATTGCTAAAAGAGTATTAAAACAACCAATGGGTAAGCCTAACGACTGCGATAATCAAAAAAAACGAGTTATAAAATCATGACTACTTCCAATATCTTGTGTAAGCAAAAAAAGATGATTCTTATGTGGACTGCTTACGTTAGGTAGGAAAGAGGAAGGGAAACTACAGGGCGGAATAAATAAATCCGTCCCTCCATCAAGGTACTTATTTAAAAAAAGTAGCTTTAAAATTGAAAATCAGTACGCCCCGGAAAGCAGTGGTGTACTCCTATACGAAAGCTCCATTGTAAAGGAATGGTAAAAATGTTGAGAGCGTAGAAAAGGAACGAACCAACTGGGGATTTTAATCTTCGTTAGTCTTTTTTTCATCCACAGGGTCATCTTTGGACAAAGCCGGTGGGGTTTCATTACCTTCGTTGTTCTTTACTGCTTCTTCTTTTGCAATGTTTTGAGGATTCACAGAGTCTTTTGATGGTTCTGCGCTTTTACTATCTGGGCTGACTGGTTTGGGAGGACTTGATACATTCTCACTTGCACCTACCTTTGCCTCTCCTTTTGTATCATTCTCATTCGAGGAATCTTCAACTGAGGAGGAAGTCTTATCAGTTTTGACTACATTCTGAGCCGATGGTTTTTGTATCGAAGTCTTTGGCTTTGCTTCACCTTTAGATGGATCTGTGGAAGAGACTGTCGGGGATGATGATTGAGGCTGATTGCTGGATGGGTTCTTCTTCAACTCAGTATCTTTCTTACTGGCAGCATCATTGGTTTCGCTCTTTGTTTCTGGTGTTTTATCTTTCGGTTTCTTCCCTGTTTCCGTTGAATCCATTTTTTTATCCGGTGTAGAAGGACTTTTTGGGGCAGAATCATTCTTTTTTTCTAGGTCCACGGATTCATTTTTCTTTTTCACCTTTTGAAGAACTTTTTTCTTCTTTTCTTCTTCTGTCTTTTTGTTTGCCGCCATTTCCTTTCGAGCATTTACAAATGAAATGATACAGAGAAGGACATAAATAAACAATAAGCCCGAGGTTAATAACATCGAAAGGGGCTTGAGCATGGATGCATGAATAATCCCGTACGGTTCTCCTTTCAGCCAGTTCATTTCCGCAACCGCACTACCAATTTTCCCAGCACTTACGATAAAGCCTAGCAAACCTACAAGCACGGCCACATGCATTATGTGTTTGCGGGCCTTCGGTGCCACCTCGGCACCTTGGGCAAGTAAGATCAGTAACAACCCGATAATCCCTGGTATGAAAGCAGTCCAGCTTTTGGAAAAAGTGAGAGCTTCACCAGGCTGCGGAAGGGGCTCGATATCAACATTTTCCCAATTGTTTGATGTGAGCGTTACAGGGCCTTCATTACCGGCAATGTTTTTGTAGATGATGCGAAGGCTTGAAGTCTCGATGTCAATTTTTGTCCAATCGATGTTGATGCTATCTTCACTGCCCGCGGAATTGTACCTCTCGGATTCCAAAAGCAAACCTTTCATGGTTTCACCCCGAGAAGATGCGTACCAAAAAGAATGTAGGTCGTTCTCGTTTGCACCATTTTCCGTGGCAAAATTCTTTTGGGAGGCAACCCGTGCGTGATCTTCATTCAATTTGTGGGCAATCCACCACACATTTTCACCAGCTGACTCAGGGCAGGGAATAAAGTCCATGGAATGTTCATCCACTCCATCAGATAGCACAAAGGATGCGTCGCTTGCCAACGGGCCTTTTAATTTTAAGGTAAGGCCAGGATCCTGAACAAGGTATCCAACAAGACCTGTAAGAACGAGGATGCCTCCGATTATAAAAGTAGGAATTTTTAACATCCGTTTACCTAATTGATTTTCATGATTTCAGGCAAGCTTGTATCTTCTGCACATTCAGAAAATGAGCTTTTTTCTTTATCGTTTTTAACATAGGTTAAACCTCAGTATATATGAGTTTATCTTTACCCACACCCGACCTTAAAGAGCAGCATGAAATTGAGGTTGAGACATGCAAACCCTGGAAAGTAATTGTTCTCAATGACCCGGTTAATTTGATGAGTTATGTGGTCATGGTTTTTCGTAAGGTTTTTGGCTTCAATGAAACCAAAGCAAACAAGCATATGATGGAAGTGCATGAACTAGGAAAATCGGTTGTCTGGACGGGCGAGCGTGAGCAGGCAGAGAGTTATGTGTATCAGCTTCAAAGGTGGAAATTACAGACTATCATGGAAGAAGATGATTGAATTTCAACTTCAGGCTGATTCTCGCATTTTGCGATCTATTTTACCCAAAATAGAAGAAGCTTTCACCTTACTTTCTAAGCACCCATGGCATGTGATATTTCCTTGCCCAACTATCGAAGATGAAGATCTCGCCTCTGCTTGGGATCAAAGCCTTGAAGAAGAGTTTTCCGCGGACCGTTTTGCTTTGGCAAAGCTTTTGAAGGGCAAGAAATTGCCCTATGGCTATGTGGAGATCGACGAAGAGGAAGCAGAAGGCGCCATAAGGGGGTTGAGTGAACTCCGTTTAATCATACGCCATAATTCGCTTGCTGATCTTTCGGATGCCGACCTTGAAAATGGAGACTTTGATCTACAGAAAAGTAGCGGGGCGGTAAAACTTGGGTATTTTTCATACCTTATTCTCGCGGAAATCCAAGAAAACCTGATTTCTTGCCTGAGCTAGATATTTCTAAGGATTTGGTTATTGGCTACCGCGATTCCACCAAGCATCGCCCCAACAATTCCCACATAGCCTTGGTCGGTTCCGGCGATAAAAAGATTTCGAAATGCCGAGGATCCATCCCTTTTTTTAGTGGGTGAACCATACAGAGCCCCATTTTCATGATTGGTGAATTTTTTTATAGTTCGGGGAGTGAAGGTATCGGTGAGGCGGGTTTTACTTTTAAAAAGGTCCAGGTTGTCTTGTCCAGAGGGCAGATAATTTAGACCATTTTCCAGAATTTTGTTTTCCCATAAGCGCTTCTCGTTTTCATAAGCTTTTTCATCTAAAGTGGACCAAAGGCTGTAGTTTGCAGGGTGGGTTACTCTCAACTTACTTTCCTTTTTTACAGGATGATCAGAGGATCCATAGTTGTCAGGTATACAGATGACACCCGAATCTGTATCCACAAGACCTTTGGGTTCTTTATATGAAAAAGAATCAGTTTTATTAAAAAAAATAACCGTTTCATCCCAACCTAGGTCTTGGGGATGACCTTGAAAAACAGAAATTGATTCGATAATGGAAAACCTGCCAGTTTCAAAGTTCTTGGTAATGGGCGAAGGTTGGAGAAGATTTTCAGTTTCCAGTCCACCACAGGTTGAAATGTAATGGTTGGCGGTTACAAACTCCCCATTTTCAAGTTCAATTTTTGTTACCCGGTCAGCTTTGGTTTGAATAGACTTGACCGGGGTGTTCATTTTTCTCTCAACACCCAATTCTTTTAACTTATTTGTTAAAGGATCAAGTAAGGCCCGAATGCCTTTTTCTGGTCGGGCTAAACCCTGCTTGAAGATGGCATCAAAAAGCATGATAAAAGTTGGGAAATCAATATCATTATCCCGGGCTGAGCCATAGTAACATGTGGGGCAAAGCAACATTTCAGCCAAGAGGGGATCGTTAAGTTCTTCGGATAGGATTTTCCGGGTGGATAATTCTTCGGCTGCTACAGAATAGGCAGGGAAATCATCCATTTTGGAAAGCAGACGCTGAAACCGGTCTTTCTCGTGGGGAAAAACCCTTTCGACTTCAGAAATAAAATAATCAAAGTGGTTGTTGAAATGTAAATTTGTGGTTCCAAAAGAGATTCGGGACCTTGTCTGTTCAAGTAGAGCCAAAGAATCCAGAGAAATACGTAACTGACGGCACAGTTTTAGCAGGGGCGAGGATTTGCCCGAGGAAGGAGAGGGGAAATTGGTCAGGGCGTGTAAGCCCACATCAAATTTTCGGCCGCCTTTGGCATAAAAGCTATTGAGACCGCCCACCACATAGTGCTTTTCCAAAAGAAGAACTTTCAGGCCAAACATCCCCAACCTTATTGCAGAGGAAAGACCCGAAAGGCCTGCACCTATGATAATCGCATCATAGTGACTGCATGCCGTTGTTTTTTTGGGCGATACAGTCGACAAATTTAGAGTCCGAATCAGAAAGTTGTCGCTTGCTTATGCAGTTGCCCCAGATTCGAATTTGGGTAGCAGGTAATTGGCACAGCTGTCGAGAGATTCGAGTTCGCGGTATTCCGCTTCAGGTACATCAATTCCATGCTGCTTGCGCAATTCCATAACGATATCCAGAAAATCCATTGAATCAAGGTCGAGCTGGTCTCGCAGACGGATCTCAGGTTTAACATCAGTAAGAACCTCATCTGGCGCGATCTCGGCAATAATATCTAGTACGATTTGTTTAATCTTATCCTTGTTCATGAGTGCAATTAGAAGCTCTTTATACCTTACTGTTGAAACTTTTTCAAGATAAGAACGGAATTGATTCCAAGCATACCAAAAGAGTTGTTCAGGATGACATTAACCCCACCTTCTTTGGATATGGCTTGGTCCGAGACCAGACCGGGCAAGGCACAGGCTGGGTCTAAGTTGTCAACATTGAGGGTCGCGTGAACTTTCCCATCTTCAAATGAGGGGATATTACCGGCCAGTTCAATGGCTCCGGCAGCACCCATGGAATGTCCGATGAAGCTTTTGGTGTTATTCACCAGGGTTTTTCCGCTTTCCCCAAAAACATTTCTGATTGCTTTACATTCCTGTTCATCACCTTGAGGAGTGGAAGTGGCGTGTGAACTGACTAAATCCACCTTATCTGGGGTAATCCCAGCATTTTCAATGGCCTGCCTGATGCACTCTTCCTGTCGCTCAGGGTTAGGTAATACATAGTCGGTTCCATCTGAGTTGATGCGGTACCCTAAAATTTCAGCATATATCCTGGCTCCTCTTGCTAGGGCATCTTCCAGCCTCTCCAAAACATATATGCAACCGCCTTCACTCACCACGATACCATTACGGTCTGTATCGAAAGGCCGGCTGGCTTTGGTGGGGTCTTCATGGTCAGCCAGAGCACCTTGGCTTTTAAAGCCGGCAAATATTCCGTAGGCACGGATACTTTCACTGACCCCTCCTGCAAGAGCATAATCACATTCTCCCAATCGAAGCATCTGCACGCCCTGAATAATGCCTGCATTCCCAGCTGCACATGCCGCACCCACCGTGTAGTGAGGCCCGGTCAGACCAAGATTAATAGTGATCTCTCCCGCTGGGTTATTGGCGACAGTTCTTGGGTTGTGGTGATGGCTCCAATATTTGACCTCTTCATTATAATGGTCAAAAAGTTGGCAGACCTCAGTTTCTGTTTCCACATTTCCGTGCTCGGTGATACCCAGATACACACCGACTCGAGACCTATCGATTTTATCGAGCTCAAGACCAGAATTATGCAAAGCTTCATGGGCACAATAAATGGCAATACTGCCGGCTCGGGTGCCAATCCTTATTTCTTTTCTCTTCTGGTGTTTCGTTTGTTCAAAGTCACAGACACCAGCAGGTAAGTCTCCCATGTTGCGAACAGGAAACCGGCTGACTCCACTATTGCCAGTCAGAAGGTTTTCGCGGAAAGTGGCAAGATCGTTGCCCAATGGGCAGGTTAAGCCGATTCCTGAAATAACGATTCTATCCAATTGCATGTCGTAAATAAGAAGAAGTATGAGGTTGCATCATTTTAATAAGAAGGCAAGAAGGCAAATTTATAACTCAATATCGAATCTCATATGTATCAATTCTCTTGCGCAAAGTAGCCCGGGTAATGCCCAGCAAAGAGGAAGCCTTCACCTGGTTACCACCGCATTCTGTTAAAGTTCGCTGGATAATTTCCTTTTCCACTAATTCAAGTAAGTTGGAATCAGTTAATTTACGGGAGTGAGCGTATGCAATGTCATAACTTTCCTTGAGGGAGATCGAGGATGGTGGCGTTTCGAGAGTTGCACTCTTGTCATCCGAAGTATGACTGGTACCAAAATGGTCCATTTTTT
The DNA here is from genome assembly GCA_965661905.1 of Opitutales bacterium. GTDB lineage: Bacteria > Verrucomicrobiota > Verrucomicrobiia > Opitutales > Seribacteraceae > Seribacter. The sequence continues at coordinate 3,964 of CBFIFQ010000027.1, read as the reverse complement.
CAGATGTTTGGTCGGTTGTGCTTTTTTCCAGTGTATCAAGAGGCTCAACTTTTCTGCTCGAGATTGTAGTGGGGGAGAGATCAGCTTTGGGCTTGGTTACGACCGGATCGGGCACTTGGGTTACAGTATCCGGAAGGTCTTTGAGCAAGATCCGCTTTCCTTTCGATACAACGGAAGCGGAATGTAGAATGTTTTCAAGCTCCCTCACATTTCCAGGCCAATTGTATCTTTTTAAAGTTTCAATGGCATCCTTGGATATTTCAGTGGTGCCGGTGGAATGCTTTTTGTTCAACCTTTGGAGCATGAAATCAATCAACTCTGGCAAGTCTTCCATACGGTTTCGAAGGGGAGGGGTCTCAATCCTCACCACATTCAATCGATAGTATAAATCTTCCCGAAAGGTTTTTTCTTTCACCATAGTTTCCAGGTTTTTATGAGTGGCCGCCAGCAAGCGGACATCGACTTTCTTTACCTTAGTCGCACCTACTCTTTGAATCTCGCCTTCCTGGATCGCCCGCAAAATTTTGGTTTGGGTTGGTAGCTGCATATCTCCGATTTCATCCAAGAATAAAGTACCACCATGGCAGAGCTCAAACTGTCCAGCTTTTGCGTCCGTTGCCCCGGTGAAAGAACCTTTTTCATGGCCAAACAGCTCGCTTTCAATAAGATTTTCAGGGATTGCGGCACAATTTACCGCATGGAAAGGGGCATCCGAACGGTGACTATGACGGTGGATACATCTTGCGATTAACTCTTTTCCTGTTCCACTCTCACCGGTAATCATCACTGTTGCTTCTGAGGCAGCCACCTGACCAACTTTCTTAAGTACTTCCTGCATCTTCTCTCCGCTTCCGACAATGCCTTCCGCGTAATCTGCTGAATTCAAGAGGTGCTGGTAAGATTCTTCAGTGCCGGTTGAGTCACGACTGGCTTTGAGGGCCTTAGCAACTAGTTCCTTAAGTTTAACCAAATCAAATGGTTTGAGTACATAATCGAAAGCCCCATGTTTCATTGCCTCAATGGCAGTCTGAGTGGTTCCGTAGGCGGTCATTAAGATCACAAGGGAATCAGGAGCTGCCGTTCTTAAGTGCTGGAGGGTTTCGATTCCAGAAATGCCACCCATGCGGTTATCGAGGAAAATTAAGCTGGGTTTAATTTCTTTGGCTGTTTTTATTCCTTGCTCTCCCGAGTCAGAGGCGACCACATGATGGCCTTCCTGAGACAGTACACGGTCTAAGGAATAGCGAATTTCTGCATCATCATCGATCAGTAATATGGAAGAGTTTTTATCAGACATTTTAAAAAAATAGTAGATCTACATCATTGTTGATTCCCAAAAATGGTAAAGACGAAACCAATAATTTCGTAAAAAGTACCCACGCTTATCGTTGACTAAAGCAAGGAGATAACCATCATGGCTTTTTCGTGCCAGGGTAGCTCAGGCGGTTAGAGCGTCGGACTCATAACCCGAAGGTCGGCGGTTCAAGTCCGCCCCCTGGTACCAACCTTAAACCGTATTTTATTCCGAACCTTTTTTGAATAAGCGGTCAAAAAGGCTCTTGTTTGTGGTTTCTTCCTGTCCTTCATCCTTTGACTCCTCTTTTAAAGCAGGAATTATTTCTTGGGCAGGTGAAATTTTTTCATTAATCTCATTCTCTGCAATTTTTGCAGGTTTCACGATTTGCGACTGCGGGGCGGTGGTTTTCGAAGCAGGTTCCGTAAGTGGAACATCCTCTTGTTTGACCTCAACCGCTGGCTTGTAGTCTACAGTTGGTGCAATGCGCGGGCCACTCCCGAGCATTGGTTGCGGAGGAGGAGGTTGGGAAACGGGAGAGGTAAACACAGTAGGGCTTGATTCTTCTTCTAAAAGGGATGCTGATGCAGGTGCTTGAAGTTGCTGTTTAGCCTTGTCACCTGCTTTGCCCACATAGGTTCTGAAAACAAGGTCATGGTCTGGGTGTAGCCAATGACGGCCTTGAAGGTAAGAGTTTCCGTCGCTGAACGCGAAAGCACCAAACCAGGGTCTTCCGTCCGAAATATCGTCGCAGATTAAATAATATGTTTTTCCGCTTTCCTGAGGTACTTCACCGCGAATTCTTATGGTAATCCAGCCACCTTCTGTTTCGGAAAGTCCTTGGGCGGCAAGCTGATTTACAATCTCATCTCGGGATAATGACCAGGCTCCAAGCTTAGGGCCTTTGTCAGGATTAGAGACCCGGATGAAACCTTTCATGCCCGATCCATAATGTTCTGAGATTAAATAATTAGCTTTTCCGAAAAGTAAGATCTTAGTCAGGATCCCATTTTTTCCGGCGGTGAAACTCATCCAGTTTTTCTTGGGTACATGGCTGAAACTGGTTTCATGTTGCTCTTTAAAAAACTCCTGAGACTGATCAAGTTCTTCGATGTAGACCTTGGGGAATTCAGCATTGCTGAAGAGGTTATCGTTTTCCGTTTCTGCTTTTTCGATTGCAGGAGGGAGTTGAGTTTTTTCTTCCTTTATCTCTTTATCGTCTGAGCAAGAAAAGAGGATCGAAAGGGTTAGGACAGCGGTCGATAATTTAGGAAAGGTTTTCAATAGGGCAGTAGGGTTAAGGTACTATGGAAACAAGCATATTAAAATGATGCAAGTTCATTAATAATCGACTCGTTTTTCGAGCCTTTTTCAAGTATTAAATATTACATGGACACCTTGGCCTTCTGGCTTCCGCTACTTTTACTTTTTATTTCGGCTCTTCTGGGTACCGCAATGAAGAGAAAGGCCCGAGATCACTGCCTCAAGAAATTTGAGGGATGTAACATAATCTTACCCTCGGGTGAAGAAAGTTGGGAAAGAGGAATTTCACATGTATTTGCTCAGGGGCTTGAATTGGTCTACGAAAAACCAGTAAAATCTGAGTTGGGTCAGATTTCATCTCATGTGCTGCACCCGGCAGAAGTGGGCAAGATTCCATATTTTATCCGGCCTGCCCCTGATGCTGACACGCGATCAGGGCAAAAGTGGAAAAAAGAATTGGAAAGAATTAGAACCCCAAATTTTTTCGATATTACCCTGCGTTCTCTCCTAAACTTTTACAACATGTTAAGGGATGCATTTGGGCAGGCATCGCAAGCAGTCGTTGGTGCGATGAGTAAAGATACCACTTTATCTAAAATTAAGAATGCAGATAAAAGAGTAAATGAGTTGCACTCTGGGTTAGTTGAATTAGTACCCAATGCCTGGGAACCAGTTTTAGAAAAATACCGAGGATCTGTAATTGTGGTGGAACGTAAAACCGCTACTGGCATGGTTCAAGAATCAGGAATTCTCGAAGATTATTCGGCAAAATACTTGCTTGTCCGGGAAGTAGAAATCCAAGATCCCAAACTGCAGGATTTTTTGAACAATGCTTCCGGGAAAGTTAAAAAGGCTCACGATGTACTTTACAACCGAAGTGTTTCAATGATCCGGCATCGGGTTGTTTCGGTTTAGGCAGACTCATAAGTACCGCTTGACCAAATGTCTATTTTCAATAGTTATACCTTTTTGACTTCTGCATCGTTCGAGAAGCCTCTTTGGTTCTTTTCCTTACTCCTATTACTTAGGGAACCCATCGACAATCGTTTGCAGTCATGCCGTAAATCGGAAGACTAAGGGCGGTGCGAGGGTACCCACCTGGACCTAGAAGGTCATATAACCGATGAATGCGATGCACGGCGAAAGCGGAAGTCATCTATTTTTTTACAAATTCACTCCATTTCCCTCCAAGCCTGGTCTTGAGCACTAAAGACCATAAGTTTGGATCCACTAGGATAAAAGTAGATCCAGCCTTGCTCGATTTCAGAATAAACCCATGGGTAGTTATTAAACCACATCCAGCCTTTAGTGGAAGGTTGGTTGGATCCATCTATGAAATAGTCAAAATTCCCGCTTCCTCCTTCGGAAAGAGTTCCTTCACCCGTGGATGAAAAAGTCATTTTGTAA
>CBFIFQ010000026.1:0-26476 GCA_965661905.1 Opitutales bacterium | reverse complement strand
GCTTATCATTTACTGGTCCTGGAGAAAGCTATTGGGGTTAGTTTGATATCGAAAAACAATTAATAGTTTTATTGTATAGCCTATCTTTATCATGTCAGATTTTTCGCTCTCGCCTACTATCAGAAACTTCCTCTTACAACTTGGGAAGATTGCGATGCGGCAGAAAACTTTTCAATGCCTAGCCTGTGGGATTTCCTGGATTTCATTATCATGGCTTGTAACCTTTTTATCTGATCGTTTTTTTGATACCCCTCAATCGGTTCGATCATTAATTTTGGCTCTATGCTTCCTTGGTATTCTTTATCTGATTTTTCATTTAATTCGCAGTAACCATTTTCGTTCGTCATTGATTTGGCTTTCGAGGCAATTCAGGAAGGTTTACCCGGTTCATGGTGAAAAACTCTTAGGGCTTGCACAAATAGCGGGAAGTAAAAAAATCTCACCAAATTCGAAAACTACAATATCATTACTCAAGGCAGAACAGGCAAAACTTGAAAAAGAAATTCCCTCGTTAGATATAGCCTGTATCTTCCCTTTTCGGCAAAACCGTACTGTATTTACTCTCTTGTCCATTCTTGTTTTCTTACCTGCCATGGTTGCCTTTACCTTTCCGGAGTTAGCAAAAAATTCCGCAGAAAGATGGATGATGCCATGGAAGCACACTAAAAAAATAACCCTTACCCAATTACTCACTCCTGATCAGGAAATCATCGTACCTAGAAATGAATCCTTCATTCTTCGGGTTCCTTTTTCCCCGACATCTAGGGTTTTTCCACTATCTGCTTCCCTAGCAACAAAGCATGATAGCCACTTCAGTGAGATTTCTTTTTCAAATGAACACTTTTTTGAGTTTTCAGTTCCACCTCTGTCTCAGGGCTCCACTTTTCAGCTAAGAAGTGGTGACTTTCGTCATGCCTTTAGGGTAACTCCGAATGACCGCCCATTGCTAAGCCGGCTTGTGGCTCAGGTTCAATGGCCCCGTTATCTGAAATACCCCCCAACCGAAGTGGACCTTTTGGCAGATAAGTTCTCATATATTAAGGGAAGTAAAATATCCATCCAAGGAGAAACTGATAAAAGATTATCAAATATTTCATTACAAAGCGGCCATTGGAGAAGTTTCCATTCTCCCCAAAGCCATTGTTTCTATTTCGATCCCCTTTCCCTCCAGCAAGATCAAAACCTGGAAATAAGGTTCGAGGATGACCACAAAATCTCCCAACAAAGAAAATATCTCTTCAATCTCACAGTATTAGAAGATCAGTCCCCAGTTGCAGAATTTGATAAAACGGCTGATCTCTCCCCCATTTTAGAATTTGAAACTCGAGCTGTTACATGTGGGGCAAAGGATGACCTCGGTATCTTTTCCTACCGTCTATCCCTTGAGATTTCGAAGAGGGATGAAACCATCATCAAGCACGATCTGATTACTCAAGAATTAAAGGAGACAAATAAAACGGAGTTGGACATCTCATTTCCCTTTAATCCTTCCTTTTTCGATTTAAAATCCGGCGACCAAGTCTCTTTTACTCTGGCAGTCAGCGATCGCTTCCCTGAACGCAAAGCTTCCCAATCCACCACCATTAAAATTCCCATTATCGGGTCTCAGGAACATGCTCAGTTCATTACCGGTAAAATGGAGGAATTACTTGGTCAGCTTGCGGAAATATCAAGAGAACAAGAAAGCCTGCAAAGCAAAACTATACAGTATCAATCCCGATTGGTACCATCCGCCAATAAGCAACAACCAATACCTGATTCCTCATTAGTCTCCACTTTAGCCGAGAAACAAGATTGGATTGCTGAAGAACTTTCATCATCCGCACAAGCTGGCATCAAACTAATAGAAAGTGCCACCCAAAATCCAATTTTTGATTCTACCACACTACAGGGATTTTCAGATTCAGTGCAGGAAATGAAAGGCATCGAAAATGAACCGATGACTGCTTCTCAAGAGGCCTTAAGGGATGTAATTAATGCTTCCCAAACCGACACTAATAGGTTGCTTACAGAGTCGGTTCAAAACCAGGAAAGTGCATTACAAAGGCTAAAAAAACTTATCGAAAATTTATCGAACCAAAAAGATCACATAGAAGCCAGGTCCCTTTCCCAAAGATTGCGAGATCTTGGACAGAGCGAAGAAACCATTGCCCTCAAACTCGTGGACTTATTGCCGCATACCCTGGGTAAAACAAGTTCCTCCCTATCCGCCGAACATTCGATGACCGTAAAGGAACTCCATAAGGATCAACTGCGAGTCCGAGAGGGCACTGTGGAAGTTCACCATGAGATCAGTCGATACTATGAAAGAACTGGTGTTCCCGAGTATCAAAAAGTGGACCTACTTATGAGTAGTTCCAACCTGCAGACAAATTTAAAACTGATCGCACAGAGAATCACAGAAAACATAAGCTTAAAGGCATTAAAGGCTCTTACTACCTGGCAGGTTAAGTTTAAAACTTGGGCGGAAATACTTGAAAACCAAATCACCGAAACACAACAGGGTGGAGGTGAGGGATCGTCTTCAGGAAAAGACATGGCTTCCGAAATCCTAGCCCTTTTAAAAATCAAAAAGAAGCAAAAACATATTATTCAAAAGACCCAATACATAAATCAGAGCGGTGTCTGGATAAACCATGGATTATGGAGCCTGAAATTAAGTAAATCCCAGAATGAACTAACCATCGATTTAACAGACACACAAATTGCATTGGCAAATGAAGCCTTGAATCCCCTGCTTGATGAAGCCCATACCGCCATGTCAAGAGCCTCTCAATTACTTCAACAAAAAAATACGGGGGAAAGTACCCAAGCTCAACAAATCCTGGCAAAAGACTTGGTGAGCGACATCATCAACCTACTGATCGAAGGCCAGCAAAATAATACGGAAACCGAGACCTCTGAGGAGGTAAGCATGATGGAATTTCTATTGATGCAAGCTAAGTCTGAAAAATCAAAGAAAGGAAAAGGTAAGAGTGAAGCAGCAGGAAAAACAGGCGGTGGAAATAACCAAGGAGGCAAGGCCAAGAATCACCAAAGTCAGATCGAAGGGAATAACATCAGGCAACAACTCTCACCCCGTAAGCCTAAGACCGTTGGGGGATCCATTCCCCCCATTCCTCAAGAATTTAAAGATTCCATGGAACGTTACTTACAAAAAGTTAAGTGATGAAAATTGGTAATTTTGTTATAATCATTTTTCTTTGTGCTCTTTCCGGAATTCCTGCGGCTGAAGAAATTTTTGAAACAGAAAGCGACTCCCTGGTAAATGCGTTGGATTCCAGTTATCAGAAAGGACTAAAATATCTCGCTGCCACCCAAGGCCCCCAAGGCCTTTGGACCCAAAGTTCCTATGGCGACCAGCCAGGGGTTTTAGGAATATGTATCCTTGCGTTTATCTCCCGGGGGGATGACCCAGAGTACGGCCCCTATGCCCTGCCCATTGCAAAATCCCTAAAATCTTTACTGGAAAAACAGGACCCTACTACCGGCTTCATTGGCAGCACTATGTACAATCATGGCTTTGCTACTCTTGCACTTGCAGAACTCTATGGTGCGGTGGATGATGATCGCATTGGTTTAGCCCTGCAAAGGGCTGTTTCCTTGATCGTGCGATCGGCTGAAACCAATCCCAAAGGTGCCTGGAGATACAAGCCAGACAGCAAAGATGCGGACACCACTGTTTCCGGGACTGTTTTGGTCTCCTTGTTTGCCGCAAGAAACGCCGGAATGAAAGTACCAGATCAAACCATCAACAAAGCGATTGAATTTATGATAAACTGCCAGGACTCGAAAGGGGGCTTTGGGTACACCTCGGGAACTGGGTCGAACTTACCGCGAACCTCGATTGCATCTCTTGTTTTATCCTTGGCCCGTAAGACCGATTCACCCGCATATAAAAAGTCTCTGGAGTATTTAAGAAATAATGCAAAATTTGGCGATCAGGGGCATAAATTTTACAGCCTTTATTACACGGCTCAGGCTTTGTTTAGAGCTGGCTCACCTTACTGGGAAGAGTGGAACATTCAAAATATTCAAAAATTGGTGGAAAGTCAGCAGAAAGATGGGTCATGGCGAGGTAATCATGGAATGACTTTTTCCACAGCGGCTGCCCTTTTATCTATGGCACTTAATTACCGCTACTTACCCATTTACGAAAGATGAAACTCCCTTATCTATCGCCAGTTCTTTTGCGCTCTGTTCTAGGAAGCTGGATAATTTTCACCACTTTGGCTCACCAAGCCCATGGAACCGAAAGGCTGACTTTTACGGACAACTCCTATTTACTTGGGAATTTACAAGGTCTGACCCAAAATAAAAAGATTCATTGGTTGCACCATTCAGCAGAAACTCCTCTTGAATTTGACTTCAGTGCAGTTCACTCGATTACCCTGAACCGACAACCCGAAAAGCAACTTTCTTCTTCTCCAAAATTACTCTTCGAGGTTTATCTTAAAAGTGGAGATTTTTTCAGAGGCACTCTCCTTAAACTTGATAAGAATGCTCTCAAGTTTTCCACAGATTTTTCCGATTCAATAACAGTAAATGTCAGGGAAGTCTCGCACCTTATTTTCCTGCCGGAATCTTACAAGGTTATATTTGATTCATCGACAGACTTTAAAAACTGGAAAAAAAGTAACTCCAAGTCTTGGCGGCAAGAACAGGGCGACTTAATTTCAGTCTTTTCAGGTAGCACCGGATCCACATTGCCGAAGGTAGATAGCTTAGCTATTAAATTTAAGGCTGTATGGGAGAGATCCTTTTATTTGGCTCTGCGTTTGTTTTCGGATTCAGACGGCAGTAACTACGGAGACATCGGGTATCACCTGTCTTTTTCAAATCATCGTATCAATTTGCAATCGAACAAAATAGTCAATGGCCGCACCATACGTGAGTCCATCGGGTCTGTTCTTGTAGACGAACTTGCAGGAGCAAAGTCAGGAAACTTTCAAGTCTTTGCCAACCGGATTAAAAAAGAATTTATGGTTCAAATTAATGGCATTGAGTACGCCCGATGGCGAGATAACGATACCGAATACCTACCCCAAGAAAGTGGCTTACTCTTAATCAACCAAGGAGGTAACTCCTTCGTTCAATTGGAACATCTTTCCATCTCCGGCTGGCAAGGAGAATATTCCCCTCATTCTCTGAGCCAAATGGAACAAAGCATGGGGAAGGCAGAGATTTATTTCAAAAATGGTGATGCCACCCCAGTTGAACAAATTTTTTCGACTGATGATAAGCTCACCATCGATACAGAGCATGGATTATTAAAGGTACCGCTACCCAGAATCCAAAGGATTGATTTTCATGCTAATCAGGATTCACTCCCACATAACACCGAGGCAACCTCGGATTGGCAACCCATAGAAGACCAAATATTGCTTGAAAAAAACAAAGGTCTCTTCGGGCTCAATGTAGAAAAGATTCAGGATGGCCAACTTCTCGGTAGACATCCCATACTCGGTTCGATCTCAATTCCTTTGCATTTAGTTAAAAAAATTAAAGCAAACCTAACTTTACACTATACCAATGAACATCTTGGACTTCTTGATGCCGCCCACATTTTAATTCAAGAACAAAAAGCTCAGAAGGCACTTTCTATACTTGAACGGGCTCGGCCATCGTATCGAAACTGGTACTGGCACAGACTTTCGTTCCTGGCCAATAATTTGCTAATAAAAGAAAAGGACCGTTTCCTAGTACAGCCTGTCTCGGGTAAAACCAAGGGTCTCTGGCTTGACTCGAATCATTCCATTTTAACCGTTAATCCCAAACACCACTTTTCCATTTGGAAAAACGATCGAGAAGTACACCGTCAAAAGATTTCTTCAACCGGTAATCCTGAATTCAAAAGAAAGGAAAATGAATCCCTGAGCCTTTCTGTACTGTCGAATGACTTTTGGCTTTCCAAAACTGAGATAACTCACCATCAATATCATGCCATTACTGGCCAAGGGATAAACGATGATGAATCCGCAAAACTTCCCATTCAAGTAAACTGGCAGGATGCAAAAAAATTTGGGGATATACTTTCTAAAGAACTCCCTCTACCCAAAGGATTTAGTTGGAGACTGCCTACTGAGACGGAATGGGAATATGCCTGTCGGGCAGGAAGTAAAGGGCCATATCACCTGACCGGAAAAAGTACCCTTGAGCCAAACCCGCTCAATCACCAAAAATACTTGGGAAACTTTGCCTGGTTTAGATCTAATTCAAATAACCAAATTCAAAAAGTAGGCCAAAAAAAACCAAACGCATGGGGGTTCCACGACATGCATGGCAATGTAGCCGAGTGGTGCCTGGATGCCGTTTCTCATAATAAAATGGATTGGGTAAGTAATCGAAAACCCAGGCAAATTAACCCTCTTGGGAAAATAGGTTCAAGTCGTATAATCCGCGGTGGAGGTTTTCATTCTTCGTTTGATGAGTGCAGAGCCGCTTACCGGGACGCTCGGGACACCCATTCAGAAAAAAATAAATTTGGCTTTAGGGTTGCCGTTGGCAGAAACCACGAAGCGGCAGTAAGCAATCAAAAAGCTTATATCATAGATCAGGTTGTCCAAGGATTGGGTTCTGAAATTACCATGATCAAAGTAAAAGCAGGAACTTTTTTGCAGGGAAGTCCGGATCATGAGTATCTACCAGATGCAACCCCTTCATCTGATGGCAAATTCATTCTCTTTGCTGATAAGTCAAAAACTTTAAAGAAGTTTAAAATGTCTGATAGCTCCGTCTCTGCCTTATTTTCATTCGATGAAGATATCGTAGAGTTATCCATTTCCAATGATAATAAAACAGCGTTTGTAGGCTGCGAAAATGGGGCAATATACGCCTTTGATTTACTGAAAAATCAAGTGCTTTCAAAAAATCATCAGCACTCCGAGGCCATTCTTGCTATAGCTATTAACCCTACGGATTCACTCTTGGTCTCTGCCGCTCTGGACGGAAAGATTATTTTAAAAAATCTTCTGACCCAGGAAATTATTTGGACTCTTGATGGGGATGGTACCCATGAATGCACCGACTTCATGGAATTCAGTCAAGATTCTGCTCAAATCCTTACTTCAGGTAAATATTGCCCCGCACAGCTACTGGAAACCTCCTCGGGCACTTCTCAAATCATAGACGAAACAAAAAATAACTTATGCCTCAAGGCAAAATGGCATCCTAGTGGAAGGTTTATTCTGCTACTTGAACCCGGAGGTGTAATTAAACAGATTGAAGCAAAAGAACAGATCTTGTACCGAATTATTAATTTTGAATTACCGAAGGTTCAGGACTTTGACCTTTCGCCCAATGCCAGCGATCTTTTACTCGTTACGGAGGAAGGCTTGTGTACAACTCAAAAATTCCCTGATGATAATGCCATTTTCATCATTCACCCGAACAAAAAACTTGAAATCGCCCCTGATTACTTCTTTAGGCTATCCAAGCAAACTGACACACCAAGTGAAAAGAAACTGGCAGCACATATTTCTCGGTACAAAAATCTCCAAAACTTGATGTTGGATGATGCAGTTGCTGAATCTCCAGATGGTGCATGGACGGTTACAACTTTGGACGAAAAACTTCGAATTTGGAGCCAAAATACGGGTGCCTTCTTCAAAACCCTTGGCGGAAACATGATCTCCCCTTTCTCTACATGTGCATTCTCTTCCTGTGGTCGATTCATCAAATCTGAACTCCAAAGTGGGCACTCTCTTATCTTTCCTGCTGTATTGACTAATCCAATGAAGTTCAATGAAGAATTTCTTCGTGAAAAATTTGATAAGTAAACTCTGTTACTAGAAAGTTAAACATTTGCAAAAAGTAAGCAAAATTTATCATTGATGAAACGCTGTGAATGAATACTTTCAGGAAAGTGTCTCTTGTTAAATTACATAACAACGAAAATAAGAAGAGTTTTTTAACTATCTGTTTCTTCCAAGTCCCACTACTCTTTTGCTCATGTGGTGGAGGGAGTGTCACCACATTACCTGAGGCTCCTCCTCCGTATCCAAATTTCCCTGTCCCATACCAGCCACCTGGCACTCAGCCAGTATCGACTGGTGCATCATTGGAGAACCAAAAGAATGTTTATCAGTCCAATCTCTATGCCCCTAATCAATATCAGAGACCACAGACCGGACAATATAACTCCTGGGAGTCTTCTCCTAATGCCCTATCACCTGCCCCAAATTACGCACGATTTACGGTTCATGCTAAAGCTAACCTTTGGCTTTTAATACAAGATGCAAATGGCAACGAACTCGATTGGTTAAAACTCCAAGAAAATGAAAAGGTACCCATTTCTCATATTGGTGCACTTACCATAACATGCTCTTCCGGGCAGGATATTGAAATCTTCAACAAAGAAGGCAGGAAAATAAATACGCCAGGTAGCAACAAACCAGGAATATCGATTATTCGATTAAATTAGATGTACGAAGTGTCGGTTCCCCGAATCCCTTTTGTTGTTCCTTAAGAAGCAATTCAGGAGGTAAGTCCTGCAACTGAAAAGTGATGTAAGAACATTTACCTTTTAAAAACTTAAAGGAAATTAAAGTCCAAGTGTAAACTTTGTTTGCGGACTCATCGAATACAGGTCTTCGATAGTCCCACAGGTAACCGTTACCACCATCGAGACTCTTTCCGTCAGGAATCCCCATAAGTTTTTCAATTTCATCCCTATTTCTTCCAATAGCCAAGGATTCTAGGTTGTTTTTCCGAATAACAGGATACTCTGGCAAAGAGGATTGATTCTGAACCAATCCATGATTGGAGGAGGTTGACCTGTTCAATAATCCTATATTTTGGGTCCGCTGGCATGACCCAAGAAAGGAAAGTCCAGAAACAAGAATAAGGTGCCAATATAATTTCTCGTGAAACATGTTTTCTAAAAGTGGCGGAGAGAACGGGATTCGAACCCGTGGAGGAACGATTAGCTCCTCACCGGTTTAGCAAACCAGCGCATTCGACCACTCTGCCATCTCTCCAGAACTTGTAGAAAATATTACTTTTATTTTTTAAGCAAGATTCGATTTTGTAAATCTATTTGTATTAAATTCTCCATAAACACTAATTATAGCATACAAAACAAAAAGTGAAATAACAGGCTCTTCATTTTTCCAAGATGACTTGTAACTTTTTTAGGTTTGATTTTGCCATGGCGTCGCCTCTCTGAGCGGCAAGGTCAAACCAATAAAGTGCCTGTTTGAAATCTTTCGTAACACCTTTTCCTTGCATGTACATCATACCGAGGTAACGAGCTGATTCTCCATCGCCGGCATTTGCGGACTGAGTAAATAAAGTAAAAGCCCCTTGCAGGTCAACATCTTGCCCCTTTCCCCAGTATGCATTTTTGGCTAAATTTCTTGTATCAGCCGCAGGAGACGTGCTTGTAACAGAATTGATTGAATGATCCTCGGCTTTGACCTCTACCAAAGTTGTTAAATTTGGATCAGCAACCTCACTTTCAGCTAAAGTTTTTGTTTGGTATACAGAGGGTAATCTTTGTGCAACCGGAGCAGGAGGTGGTGGCGGCAGCTCTGGAGCAGGGACCGGAACAACATTGCGACTACTTGGAGTTTCGATAGGAGGGCTGGGTATGGAATTCTCCACTTGATCAGGAGCTTTTCTTAATAATTCATACTCTTGGATCTTCTTTAGAGCTTTATCTTGCTGCTGTATAGAAGCCAGCCTTGCATAGCGGATAGCTAAGTCAATTTTAACTGGCCCAGCCACTCCGTAGGCATGAAAATCTGCAACCAGTAATTGAGATAGCGACTTTCCTTTATCGGCTGCAGCCTGAAAATGTACCAGCGCCATCTCCTTATCTTCCTCTATCCCCAATCCCTTAAAGTATGCACGTCCCAAATAATGATGAGCGGCAGGGAGCCCTTCGTTGGCAACCTTTTTCAACAATTGGATTCCCCCTTTCATATCTTTACTAATGCCAAGACCAGGATCTGCAATCGAATGAAGTTTAAACAATGCGAGTTGTACGGAGGCCGGACCATAACCCTTATCTGAAGATAATTCATAATAACCAGCCGCTACTTTTAAATCAGGGATAATCGTGGGCCTTACTTCATCAGAGGTAAAAATTTCGGCGAGTGCATAGGCCGCAACAGGATCATGGCGAGATGCTTCACGAATCAGTCTCCCATCTGGGTCCTGAAAAGCTTTTAGGTAATTAACCTTCACTTTTTGAGAGTCGGGGCCGTAAGGAACGAAACGAGCCATGTAGCCCATCGCAAAATGACCCAACCAGTGATCCTGAGCTGAAGAAGATTCTGCGTAACCCAGAGCATCTTCGATTGATATATCAAGCCCCTTATCCCCGTGGGCATAAGCCATGGCAAGAAACCCCTGAGCGTAGGGATCGTTTTGGTCCGCTGCTTCTTTTAATTCTTTATATTCTGATAATACCCAACGCTCGCCCTGATTTCCGAGAAGGCCGTGAATTAAGGCACAGAGAGCAAAAGTATAAAAAGGTTTTCTATGTACTTTAAACATGATCTACATTATCTTTTACCTTATGTGTTTGTACTGGCAAGTGTGGTTTCATTTTTCATGTTCCATATTTTCTGAATTAATATAAAAATAGTTGAACTTTTTATGAGCGAAGTAAACCCCCATTCATCAACATTACGAAACCCAGGAAAAGACTTAATCAGGCAATTTGTCATCTACGCTGAAAATAAAGTGGGTTGGCTCAATGATTTTATTTTAATGCTCAAATCTGATGATATTCATATTTTGGCTATTTCGGTACTAGACACCAGTGATTCATCTGTCATTCGAATTGTTCCGAATTTCCCTAAAAACTTAGCACGCCTGCTCAAGTCTCAATCAATTTCTTTCACCGAAAGAAATATCATTGCGGTTGAAATGAAAAATGATGAGTCCCTCCATCAAGTGACCCAATCTTTATTGCGTGCCGAAATTAATATCCATTATGTCTACCCGTTTTTACATCAACCTAATAATAGACCGGTTGTGGCGATCGCCACGGAAGATGAAGACATTGGAGAAGAAGCGCTGAAAGCTTACCAATTGAATGTTTTGTCCCTCGAGGACTTCAACCGCTAGTACAGTAGATACCTTGTGGTTTTAACCCTAAAATCTTGGCTCTGCCCATTCCATGTAACAATAAATTTTGCAGGCTCGATAGCTCCACCTTCACGGAGTAAGCTATCCCACCATAGCGTTGATCCCACATGCTTGTTAAAAAGTTTGCCTTCAGATTCACTGGCTTCACTAAATGGGCTTGGTTGCTCCCATAAGGCACTTAATTGCATCATATGAAACGCGAGATCTGTGGGATTCCAGGCATTCCAATCACTTAAAATAATATATACTCCTGAAATTTCTTTCCCTTTGGCGTCAACCAAAGTCTTCACCTGAAAAGACAAGCCCGGGATACCTAGGGCATCTAATGCCCGTTTGACTTCTTCTGGTTTTTTACCATCAAAAGTTAAAAAGCGAAAAGGATGCTTGGTTCCAATGCCATGCCGAAACTTACCCAACTGAGCTCCCAATCCAGTCATGGGATATCCGGCTACTGAATCAAGTGTAGGGATATTGGGCGAAGTGGGATACCAGACCAGTCCGGTTTGGGGCCATGTCATGTTTCGCCTCCATCCCTTCATGGGCACAATGGTTAGCATCCCTTTTTTTCTGTCAGCATCGTCGAGTTTTAAGACACCTGGGGTTTTCTTGGACCAAAGCGCGAGTTCCCCAATGGTCATACCGTGGACAAATGGCATGGGAAAGGCACCCACATAACTCATCCACTGCTCATCTATCATAGGGCCCGCTACCTTTTCCCCACCAAGGGGATTGGGACGATCTAAAACAACAACCTCCACATCATTTTCAAAACAGGCCTCCATTGCATACCTCATGCAGCTCACATAAGTATAGCAGCGGACTCCGACATCCTGTAAATCAATGACCAAGGTATCAATTTTTGAAAGCATATTGACCGTAGGTTTTCGAAATTTCCCGTAGAGGGAAAAAACTGGCAAACCTGTACGGTGATCAATTTTATCCTCAACGGGAACAGATGCTTTCTCATCTCCGTAGATCCCGTGTTCCGGGCCAAACAAAGCAACGAGTTCAACATGAGAGCTGTCCCTGAAAACTTCAACTGTGGCTATTCCTTTATTATTTTTTCCAGCAGGGTGAGTTAAAAGTCCGACTTTTTTGCCTTTCAAAATCGAGAACTCAATCTGCTCCAAATAATCAACCCCAAGAGATATAGTTTTAGCGTTCAGCACCGAGGAAAGAGAAAAAATAATCAGTAACAAGCCAAGGAAACTCGCTTTTTTACCAAAAAAGCTGAGATGGAAATGGTTGAATTTAGGTAAAGCTCTGATCTTCATCTGTCGATTTGTACAAGTTGCAAGAAATCTTGTAAAGAAAGACCGCAACCACTCCGAGAAAAACACCAATGACTGAGCCACCTATTAGCATGGGAGGGAAAGTATCCAACAGGGCAAGCAGGTCCGAATAAGTAAAATTACTCCAATCATAATCTGGCTTTAAAATCTTATTTTGCTGATAGGAAATACCCAAGAGGCGAAAAACCTCCATGCCTATCTTGTAATCCGCAAAATAAATGGGGCCCATCGTGAATGGGTTGGATATCCATTGTAGAGCCACGATTAACGGTAAATTCGCCCGAACCAGTATGGCCAGAATGAAAACCACAAACATTTGGATCGAGACAATCGGAAGCATGGCAATCCACATACCTAAAAAAAGGGCTGGAATCATTTCTCTGCTCCTAAATGACCAAAGGTAAGATCGCTCATAAGCCGTTTTGGAAAACCATTTGAGGATTGGGTATCGGTGTACATTAGACCTACGCGGTAATGGACGCATAAATTTTTTTAATCTTCGAATCCGTTTAAATCTCTTTTCCTTGTGTGCACTCATGAATCAACAAACTTTAGGTTTAAGAAATGTACTGGTTTAACGCACTGACCAAGTTTGATGAAGCATGGGAAAGGTTATCCTCAAGGCTTTTCGAACGATTCCCAAATTCGTAAATTTTCACCCCCGGATATTCAAGTTCACACCTTATTTTCATTTCATCATCAACGGAACCAGCGAATACAAAACTTTCTTTACCGAGTTCGTGAGCTTTCTTCATCAACTCAAAGGGAGCTTTTCCCTGACCAGAAGTTTGATCAAACCGGCCTTCTCCCGTGATTAAAATTTCACAATCCTCAAGCTTCTTCTCTAAATTGCACCAGGAACTGATAAGCTCAAAGCCAGGAACAAACTTGACTTCATATGCGAGCCCAAGCCCAAAACCTATCCCTCCCGCTGCCCCACTGCCCTCCGCATGGGAACCTGTAACTGCATCAGGGTATAGGGAGCTCATAAGAGCCAACATTTTCTCCATTTCCTGCTCCATAGCCTTACGGCACTCTTTAGTAAGCCCCTTTTGCTTGCCGAATTGATGAGTGGCCCCTTGGGTTCCGAGCAATGGATTCCGCACATCACAGGCAATAATCAAAGGAGCTAAAGGTACCATTTCTCTGGATTCAATGGTGGAAACAGAAGACCATTTTTCAGGAGCTGGAAAAGATATGGGGCACCCATGTGAGTCGCTGAAATCGAGTCCCAAGGCACTCAGGGCACCCACTCCCATATCATTCGTGGAGCTCCCTCCAATCCCAAGGAGAATGGCATCAAGTTTCAAGCTGGAGCAATAAGCTAAGGCTTCCCCCACCCCACGAGTGCAGGTCTTCCATGCATTTCTTTGCTCCATTTTTAAGTCAGCTAGGCCGACTATGCTCGCCATTTCAATTATTCCTATTCGGCCATCATTTGGAAGCCCAAGGGATTCTTTGGCCAAGGCAGGAAGGTTCCTCAGTTCACATAGTCCAATCAATATTTCTTTAGGGTCACCCAAAGAGTCAGAAGCATAAAAAGGGGAAAAGGATCCACTTGCCTGCTTTGTGAGAATATCGACAAACCCTTCCCCTCCGTCTGACAAAGGCATACATTGAACCCTAAAACCCGACCCCCTAGACTCGAGCGTCTTTTGGGTAAGGTTGCAGAGTTCACCTGCGGCAAGGGAATCCTTGCACTTATCGAATGCAGCAAGGACTTGTTTGGTCACATCTCGTTACTTTACTTCTTCGCCAGTGGTCTCGTCGATCACCTTGAAATTTTCAACATGGTATGTTTCGGCCGCTTCAAAAGTGAGGCTTAAATTGTAATTCCGCTGCATCCGCTCTATAAGCTTGGAATCTGGGCCTCGCAATCTCCTCAGGTTACCCGGATGAAGATAAACTTTCAGTTTAAGCTCAGCACTCGCAGGTTCCATTGCTTTGTAGCGGCTAATCGCGTTACTAATTTTTCGCTGTATTTCAATACTTACCGCCCGTGGAGACTTTACGATTCCTCGACCCGTGCAATAAGGGCAGGCATCATAGATTCCACTTGAATTACTTTCGTCATGTCTTTGACGGGTAATTTGCATGATACCAAGTTGAGAAATGGGTAGAATATTGTGTTTCGCTTTGTCGTCCGCCATTGCCGCCTTCATTTTCTGGTGGACCTTTCGTTGATCTCCTTTGTTTTTCATATCAATGAAATCCACGATGACCAGTCCTCCAAGGTTTCGAAGCCTCATTTGCCGTGCGACTTCCATCGCAGCTTCAATATTAGCCTGAAGGATAAAATTCTTTCCATCTTTTCGATCGCCCTTGTGACTACCTGTGTTTACATCGATGGACACCAGGGCTTCGGTTTCTTCCATCACAATTTCTCCCCCAGAAGGAAGAAGTACACGTCGCATAAAAGTTTGCTCAATTTGGCGCTCCACATTGAATCGTTCAAAAATAGGAATCTCCTCATCAAAGTGAGTAACCTTCGATTTAGATTTAGGTGAAATGCGCTGAATGGTCTCAATCAATCGATTATAATCTTCCTTTTTATCGACCTGTACCCGGTCCACATCATCGGTTAGGAAGTCACGCGCGGTAAGACCAATCAAGTCCGGTTCTTCATACAAAAAAGCAGGGCTATCCTGGGACTTCATTTTAGCTTCAATCTCATCCCACTGCTTTTTTAACAGATTAAGGTCTCGGTCAAAAAAGCGCTCTGGCTTATTTTGCCCGGCAGTTCTGATGATCACTCCCATTCCTTCACGAAGGGAGAGGTTACCAATGATTCTTTTCAAGCGAGACCGCTCTGATTTATCTTCAATTTTTCGGGATATGCCACACTGGCCTGCATAAGGCATCAAGACGAGAAACCGTCCGGGCAAAGATAAATTAGTGGTAGTTCTCGGGCCTTTACTTCCAATCTGTGCTTTGGTGATTTGCACGACAATCTCGGAACCAATGGGAAATGCCTTGGGTATATCTTTGATGGACTTGATTTCGTTTTTCCCAGATGACTTCTTTTTATTTTCACGAACAATTTCAATAGAAGGATCATTGTTCGCCCCTGGAAGCATGTCCCAATAGTGTAAGAAAGCATTTTTCTCCTGGCCAATATCTACAAAAGCAGCCTTGAGGCCCGGTTCAAGGTTTTGCACCTTGCCTTTGAATATGGCACCGACCATGCGGTCCTCGTCAAGCCTTTCGACATCAAAACCCTGAAGAATTCCATTTTCAATCCTGGCAACCCGCCTTTCCAAGGCTTCGGTATTGATGATTAATTCCTTGTAGTCCTTGTTGGCTTCACGGCGAAAGAAAGCCATAATCCTCTCTCGGATAGGACGACTTTTAGCCCGTTCCAAAGCCCCGTCACGAAGCTCTTTTTTGTCAATAAGAATAGGCTCTGGCTCACTGGGAGCTGAGCTTAAATCATTAGTAGTGCTTGGGTTCTTAGGTTTACCTCTCGAAGAATGGTTTCTTCTGTTTTTAGAATAATTTGAACGACGCTTGGTATTTCTGGCCATAATTTGCAGGGATGTGTAACCCAAGACCGATAGCAAATGAGAGTGAATACTTCTTTGGCAAAGACCAAATCATCTAAACTCTTTTCGATATCGGTAAACGCTCTGTACCACTCCCAGCATCATAAAACAAGTTACGAGGAAGGAACCACCATAACTCAAGAAGGGCAAAGGCAGGCCCGTTATCGGAGTTATCCCGATGGTCATTCCGATGTTGACGAACATATGAGTCATCAACAAGACGGAAACACCAACAGCAATCATAGCCCCGAATCGGTCTGATGCCTTGGTTGCCACCTTAATGCATCCGAAGATGATCAAACTAAACGCGAATATCGCAAGCAAGCTTCCCCACAGTCCTGACTCTTCAGCGAGGACTGCAAAAATGAAATCATTGTGGGCGACCGCAGTCGGTAGATACCCTAGCTTAGCTTGCATTCCATCCCCTAACCCTTTGCCTGTGATTCCACCAGTGGCAACGGCAATGAGAGCTTGAATGCGGTTCCAGTTAGCTCCTATGCCGTGGGGGTCCTCTACCTCGGGTGCGATAAAGGTAAGAATGCGTTTACGTTGATAATCCTTGAGTGGTACGAGAGACGTTTCCTCGTAGGCAACAATTGCCTCCGAGGGACGTGGATTCTCAGATTTATATTGATAGTAACGAAAGACGTCCCACCCGAGCACACCCATCAAAACCACAAATAAGGCAAATGTGGCAATGAAGAACCGTGTTGGTATGCGGGCGACGTACAAAAGAGAAAAAGCGATGGGTGGAAAAACCAAGGTTGAACCTAAATCAGGTTGTAAAAAAATCAAGAACATTGGACAGATGAAACAAAAAGCAACTTTTGCAATACCGCTCAAAGAATCGCGCATATCTCCAATTTTCGATCTCGATAATACACTGGCTCCCATAACGAGGGTTGCCCATTTTGCGAGTTCGGAAGGTTGAATCTTAAAAAAGCCTAAATCAATCCACCGACTTGCCCCGTAAAGAACTGGTCCCCCAAAGACAAGTAACAAGGCAAGTATCGAAAGTGCGTACAGGTAGTGAGCGTATCTCATCCATAAGTGATAATCGATGAGAGAAAATATAAGGTAGGCAACAAAACCGAGGGCGCACCAGATCAATTGCATCTTCCATTGCTCACCGCCAGTGTAAGCCTGAGCGGAGCGAATGAATAAAACACTCATGATACTCAAACCGATTAAGCATAAAGGGGTAATCCAGTCTGTGCGTATCTCTTCTCCAAGGAGGTCGTCTGATGTATGCCGGTTGTTTTTGATTGCTTCCACTTTGGTGATTTTGCAAAGAGCTTATGAAATCTCGTTCAGAAGATTCTGGGCAATCTCAATCCATTCCCCGTTAAGATCTTCCCTCCTTTTAACAGGTTTTCCCGCCCGCGAATACCAGTAGGCAGCATTCCCAAGATCCCCCTCGACCCGGTGCAAATAAGCGTGCACCCAGGAACCGTCGGATGATGCAACATCTTGAGCAAGGTCATGGGCTTTTTCCCACTCACCTTTTTTTGCCCACCATAAGGACTGCAAGCAAGGTGACCAATGAGAGTCTGGGCTTTCCAGTTCAAGAGTGGATGCGATAAATTGATCAATTTTCATTATTACCCATCCCAATTATTACACACGAAGCCAACGGGTCCCAAGAGATACCGAAAATTGAAACTTCCTACGGTGCTCCCGAATAACAAAGGGAAGATCTTTTCGCTCTTCCAGAATAAAACCGGGGCTTAATAGATCCTTTAGTTTTTCCTCTGAATCACCCGATCCGACCCAATTCCCTGAAGGGGTAAATTCCTCTAGCCAGGTAAATGGAGTGGCTAGCAGAAGTTGTCCGCCTTTCTTGACTAATTGAGGGAGACGATCAATAAATTGGCGAGGGTCTTGCAATCGACAGATTAGATTGGCGGCATGAACGAGGTCAAAAGAACCTAAGTCTTCCGGCAAATCACATGCATCACCTACCTTAAATTCAACTTCCCCATCCCCAAGTTCTATTTTCGCCAACCTATCTGCATACATTCCCCCCTCTTCCAAAAATTGATAAGGCACTTCTCTCTTATCTTTTAAAAGGTTGGCCGTATTGATAAAAGACTGGGAATAATCAATCCCCAGAACATTTTGACAAATCTTACTCAATTCAAAAGATGAACCACCTACTGCACAGCCTACATCCAGGGCTGATGCACCTTGCGGTAATTTCTGATAGTCAATCAACTCCTCAACCGTTCGCCTGGGAAAATGCAGCCCGCATCTAGGACCAAAGTCCCATGGCATTACATCTTGATCGGCACCATAATGGAAAAGTAGATATTCTCCCAATAGTTTCGTATCTTCGTAAGGATTATTCATGGGCATAAATCACTCTTCTCCCAAAGCAGAGATTTGACCAAAGGTTTCCTTCAGTTTCGGGTAAAGAGTTTGATACACAGAATAATATTTTCTGTAATTACTAGCCTCTGCACTGGGCAGAATATTTTCCGTTTTCCGGATCCATGAACGAGCCGCACTGGCTACATCCTGAAACTCCCCGACTCCAACTGCCGCCAATAATGCTGCACCATAAGCAGCTCCTTCACGTGCATTAACCATGGAACATGGTGCATTAAATATATCTGCCAGCATTTGTTTCCATAACTTTGACTTTGTACCCCCACCTGAAAGCTGGATATCATCGGGGTTAACCCCAAGCTTCTTCATTAATTCAAGAGAATCATTTAGGCCATAGGATACCCCTTCGAGAACAGAACGAGACAGGTGTTCCTTCCGGTGCCTCAAGGTGAGCCCGATAAAACTACCTTTAGCATGAGGGTCTGCATATGGGGTTCTTTCGCCCGATAAATAGGGCAAGAAAAACAACCCATCGGAACCGGCGGCGACACTCTCAGCATTACGCGTTAATAACTCGTAGGCATCCCCCTTCCCTTCCTCTTCAAGCTTTGCTTCCAGGTCACCTAATGTATTTTTGTACCACTGAAAAGAACCAGCAGCGGAAAGCATCACCCCCATTAAGTGCCACTTACCGGGTACAGCGTGACAAAAAGCGTGCAATTTACCTTGGGGCTCAACCCGATACTTATCACTCTGGGCAAAAACAACTCCACTTGTGCCTAGGGTCACCGAAACTTTCCCTTCTTCAACAATTGCACTTCCCACTGCTTGGGCAGCGCAGTCTCCGCCTCCTGCAGCCACTGGCACGCCTGGAGGTAAACCGGTTTCCTCAGCCCCTGCAGCTGATACCTTTGTCGACATTTCCGTAGATTCCGTAACAACCGGCAACCAGGAAAGGTCCCACCCTAAGGCATCCATGATTTCTTCCGACCATTTTCTTTCGCCAACATTTAACAGGGATGTACCTGAGGCGTCAGATACATCACTAAAAAATTCTCCGGTTAATCGAAAGCGGATATAATCCTTGGGTAAGAGAACTTTAGCAATCTGATTAAATATATCCGGCTCATTCTTCTGGACCCATTTTATTTTCGGGGCAGTAAAACCCGCTAAAATTGGGTTACCTGTAATTTCTAAAACTCTTTGAGCCCCAACAATGGAACTTATCTCTTCACACTCCACATGAGACCTCTGGTCATTCCACATAATACAAGGCCTTAAAACCTTTCCGGATTTATCAAGGGCCACCATGCCGTGCATTTGCCCAGTAAGCCCAATGGCGGATATACTCGCCGGGTCCACCTCTTGAAGAAGTTCTTTAATTGCTTTCTTGGTCGCTTCCCACCAAATTTCAGGATCGGACTCCGCCCACAAGGGAAAAGGAGTCTGAAAAGGGTATTCGGGGGAGGTAGCCTTGAGAACTTCACCCGTACCTGACACTAGTAATGCCTTTACGGAAGAAGTACCGATATCCAATCCAATAATATTCATATGTGTTTGCTAAGGGCTTTACCCACCACTTGGCAATGACAATGAATTATTGGTATCCCTCAACCCCAGATCGAGGAAAAAACTTAAATCGAACCCAAGTAGATAAAGGATTTCAAAGAATCTCCTTAATGAGATGCCCAAAAACCTCGGTTAAGCGCATATCCCGGCCTCCAAAGCGGAAAGTACTTTTTGTGTGCTCGATTCCAAGTAAATAAAGCATGGTGGCATGTAGGTCGTGAATCTCATAACGATTTTCAACCGCTTTATAGCCAAAGTCATCGGTGGCTCCAACGCTTACTCCAGGCTTGATGCCACCTCCGGCAAACCATGTGGTGAAGCCAAAGGGGTTATGATCCCGACCATCCGTCCCCTGAGCAAAGGGCGTTCTGCCAAATTCCCCACTCCAAACAATCAGGGTATCATCGAGCATGCCGAGTTTACGAAGATCCCGAATAAGTCCGGCAATAGGTTGATCCACTGACTTACAGTTTTTTCCATGCCCTTCCACTAACTTTCCATGTTGATCCCAACGATCACCGTTACCCCCAGGGCAGGTTAATTCTATAAAACGCACCCCCCTTTCAACTAACCTACGAGCCAAGAGACATTGCGTGCCAAAGGTACGGGTATTCTTGAAGCTTGAATGCATACCGTATGATTTTTTTACCACTTCGGATTCTCCGGATAAATCCATTAATTCGGGAACCGAAGTCTGCATTTGATATGCCGTCTCATAGTTCTGAATGGCTGCCTCGACCTGTGGGTCATAATTAACATCCCGAAGAGTCTGCTCATCCAGTTCTGAAAGCAAGGCCAGTTTGCTCTTTTGTAAACGGCCATCTTTTTCTTTTGGCTTAATGTTGGCAACCGGTTCACTTTGAGGAAGAAATACCGAACCCTGGTAGCTTGCCGGCAGAAAACCGGAACCAAAACAATCGAGTCCACCCGGAGGGATAAGTCCACCGTTAAGAACAACAAAGCCCGGAAGATTTTGGTTTTCCGTTCCCAGTCCATACCCAAACCATGCACCCATGCTGGGCCTTCCCTGGAAGCCACTTCCGGTGTGTAGAAAATAGTTGGCAGAAGTGTGCTCGGAAAAGTTTGATGTCATAGATTTCACCATGGAGATCTCATCGATCACATCATCCTGGGCAATATGGGGAAATAAATCAGAAACCCAGTGCCCACTTTGCCCTCTCTGTTCAAACTTCCAGGGACTTTTGAGGATTTTTCCGATTTTGTCGAACTGGGTGGGAGCTAATTTCCCAATCACCTCCCGAGGATTTCTACCGTTAAATTTTTCTAAAGTTGGCTTGTAGTCAAAGGTGTCAACTTGGGAAGGACCTCCGTCCATGTACAAAAAGATTACATTTTTTGCACGAGGTTTAAAATGAGGCACTTTAGGTGATAGAGGAGATGTTTTTTTTGATAGAGCCAATCCCTTTGACTGCATGGCAGTAAGGGCTAGGCCACCAAAACCCATGGCACAGGAATTGAGCATAGACCGCCGGCTCCACGATTTTTTGAAATTTTGACAGTGCATAATTAATTAATTGAGGAATATAAAGTTTTTCGAGTTAATCAAAACATGAGCAAGGTCAGACCATACCTTGTAATCCCGTGCTTGATGCAAAGCAGTTTGTTGATCAATAAAAGATACTAATTTTTCGGATAACTTAGGGGTCGATTGTTTTCCGGTTATTTGGAAATAAAGAGATGCAACTTTTTGGTCATCTTTGCGTGAATCCTTCGCGAACTGTTTCCCCAATTGCGTGCAAAGCTCAATCACAAATGGATCATTTAACATAGCAAGAGACTGGGCAGGGACATTGGAAACCGATCTTTTACCTTTGGTCCCGAAGGGAGCAGGTTGATCGAAGGCTAACATAAAGGGCGATAAAAAATTTCGATAAACCGATCCATAAATGCTTCTTCGGCCGGCACCATCTAGAGGTCCATTTTCTTTCGCACCCCGCCCTGTCATAAAAGCCGTTTTATGAACGGGCACAGATTGTCCAAACATTTTCCGGTCCAGCCTTCCCGAAAACATAAGTAAAGAATCACGAATCCATTCAGCTTGCAATCGCCTCACAGGAAAACGATGAAGCAAAATATTCTGCGGGTCTTTACTTGCGATATCAACGGGGTCATTTTGAGGGCCAGAAAGGCTTGATTGAGAATAGGTTTCAGAAAGTACGATCTGGCGGATCAATTTTTTGATCGACCATTGATTTTTCATGAAGTCACTCGCTAACCAGTCCAACAATTGAGGGTGAGACGGTTTTTCGCCCATTGGTCCAAAATCATCTGGGGTGGAAACGATTCCCCGTCCAAACAACTGAAGCCAAATGCGATTGACCATAACCCGTGAAACAAGAGGGTTTTCAGGCAAAACAAGTTGCTGGGCTAAATCCAAACGGTCTCCCTCTTCTCCACCCAAAGCAGTAAGGTTTCGCCCAACAACAGACTCACCGAGCTTATGCGGACTACCTCGAACATATACATTTCCCTGAAAACGGGAACCTTTACCCATTGCCATAACATAACGTTCTTTTGGAGTTCCCTCATCAACCTGCCTAAACTTCTCTTTAAAACCCAATATTTGAGAAGAGTGAGGAAGATCCAATAAGCCATGTAAAGAAAGGTAATTAAGCAATGCAGATTCATGCTCAGTCAATTCCGACATACCCACTTTAGGAGAAACTCTAAGGATAAATTGATCCAATAGATCCGGTAATTTCAAAGCCTCCGATAGATGAAAATTGTATAAGTAGGCAAAATCGGAGGCGGGCCGATTTGGAGCTGGTTGATTAGAAAACCTCACTTCGTCAATCTCAACCCATGCATCGTTTCCACGGTCGACAATTTCCAAGTAAGCTGAGTGATTTTTATACTTGGGGTTTCCAAGCTTTACCCACTGAAAAGAACCATCCGTGGAAAGATCTTTATGCAAGGTTCCTTTAAAAAGAAGTTCGGTGTGTTTTCCCATGTGGTAATTATCGATCACCAATCGTACAAACATCTTATGGGCATTTACTTTAAGGTAGACATTTTCATGCACGATCTGAAAGTGAGGGGAGCGTAAATTTCCTATCCTTTGACCTCCAAGAACATTGGAACTAAAGACCTGATTATTCAAAAAAAGTTGATCACTCCCAAGGCGCAGAATGCCATGAGGTCTTGGTACGAATGCTTCCCCCGTGGAGTTCCAACCGGCAGGAAAACTATTTGACTCAAAATCTGCAAAGGAAACGCTGTTTTCGATAAAGACTTTTTCTTTCTGCAAGAAATTTTCAAATTGTGATTTTTTGGACTTAAAATTTCGGGCTAATGAAAAAAGGTTATCCTGTTGGTTAAAATGCTCAAACCATGCACCAAGAACCTTCGAATTCAGTCCTGCAGCATTCGCTATTTTTTCGACCAAACTCGGAGGCACAGGGTTCTCAAGGCTACGGTTGGATTCCTGGTTTTGTGATGAGATATGCTGAGTAACTGCTTCCCAGTATTGGCTTGGCTTTGTCGCAGAGAAGGCAGATTCAGAATTGGGTTGAAGCGAAACAAATGCATCCCGACAGATTTCTTCAATGGCTTCGGCAATTTGCTTCCTTTTACCCCCAGTATCCAGGGGGTATTCCTGACGATTGGCACCCTGCATGTAAGACGCTAGCGAGTAGTAGTCTTCGTCAGAAATAGCATCAAATTTATGATCGTGGCACCGAGCACACCCGATGGTTAAACCAAGAAATGTTTTCCCAAATACATCAAGTTGGTTTTCCATTCGGTCGGCATTATCAACTTTTGAGTCAGTGGGCCCATGGACTGCCTCATGAAAATACCAAAATCCAGTTCCGATAATGGACTCATTGAACTTTTCCTCTGGGTTTAATCGAGGATTTTCAAGTAAATCACCTGCAATATGTTCGCGTAAAAATTGATCATAGGGAAGGTCTTGATTCAGAGCCCGAATCAAATAATCCCTGTATTCATGAGGGTTTTCCAAGGGGAAATCAAATTCATGACCGCAGGTCTCGGCATACCTTACCAAATCCATCCAATGCCGTGCCCACTTCTCACCAAATTGCGGACTATTTATCAGACGATCCACTACTTTCTCCTTCGCATTTAAGTCACGATCCATGGTAAATTTTTTAATCTCCTCTGGGGATGGAGGCAGACCAATTAAGTCATAACTGACTCGCCTTAACCATGTAAAAGGATCTGCTTTCTCAGCAGGTATCAAACCTTCAGATCGCAAGCGATGTTGCACTAATTGGTCAATAGGATGGTGGCCTGATTGAGTCAAAATTAGTGGTGAAGTTGGATCAATAGGCTTCCAACACCAATGCTCTTTCACCCGATCTTCAATATTGAAGCGTGAACGCCTTCCCGACTCTTTCCCGACCGGTATGGCTTCCTCAGGCCAGACCGCACCCTGAGAAATCCATTTTTTGAAATCATCTACGATCGACTTGGATAATTTTTCTTTTGGAGGCATATGCAACTCCGGGTCTTCATAACTAATGGCTTCAATAAGCAAAGACATTTCAGGATTCCCTGCAACAAGAGCAGGGCCTGTATCCCCGCCTTCCAAAATAAATTCAATATGATCCAAACGCAGTCCGCCTTTTATCTTTTTGGCTTCGGCACTGTGACAGTTGTAACATTTCGAGGCTAAGACTGGACGAATCTTAGTTTCGAAAAAAGAATAATCTGTCCCTAATAAAAAGGGAGACAAAAGAAAAAAAGATGAAGAGTAAAAAATCTTTTTACTTAGTTTTGAAAGAGCACTCATGGCATATCTATTATTTATACATTCTGTAATTTGTCAAATGACAGAACCGAAGTAATTTACAAATCTTTAAATTAAGTAGCATCAAATTTTTTATCTTTTAACCAAAATTAAACAAGACTATGGATACAATAGATGGACTACCCCAATTTAGGAATATATATTCTTGACTACTGCATATCTATTTTTGACTTTAAAGTGCATTATGAAAATCAACGATAACCATTTTTCCAAGCAGGTAACTGAAGCCCGCCAAATTTATATTGGTCTTGAAAGAGTGAAATCAAACGACGACTTTCGGGTGATTAGCACGGGATGTGAACGATGCTTGCCGGAATATGTTGTCGACCGAGCATCTTTTCCGCAATTTAGCAACGGCCAAAAAAACTGGAAATTCACTACTTTTGATTTTGTAACCCAAGGTAAAGGCTTGTTAACCTTGAACGGGTCAAGGCACCGGCTTATTCCCGGAACTTTGTACAGCTACACGCAAAATACACCTCACCGGATTTCAACTGATAAAAAAATGCCGATGTTAAAATATTTCCTTGTCTGTGCTCACCGTTCATCGGTTGCCCCATTTGGAGATGTTTCCCCTGACGAAGGAGGCGTTTTCCATCTTTCTTCTTTGGATGAAGTGATTGATTTGTTTGAATTACTTCTTACCCATGCAACCGCCAGCACAGAGATCGGAAATCGAGTGTGCGACTCAATAACCAAAGCTTTAATTTTAAAAATTTGTGAAATCATAAAAAGCCCAAAACATTCGGAGTCTCAGGCACGGCAAACCTATGTTAAAATATTAAGTTATATAAGAAATAACTACTACCGCATAAAAGCAATTGAACAACTTTCAGATGAGCTAAACCTTGACCCAACTTACCTGTCGAGAATCTTTAAGAAATTTCACCAAGAAACTCCCTACAAATTCCTGACTCGATTGAAAATGAGTCACGCCGCATCCTTACTCCTAAATTCTGGATATTTGGTCAAACATGTGGCTTATGAGCTTGGATTTGAAAACCCCTTCCACTTTTCAAGATCCTTTAAGTCAATTTACGGACTATCGCCCGAGAATTTTGTTTTGGAACATAAAAAAGTGACCAACTAAACCCCAAAAGACCATGAAAATAAAAAGTCGAGAATTTCCACCTTACCGAAAGTATCATAGTGAAGGAAAAACTTACTATGAATATCAGTGGGTTATTGAGTTTTTGAATATTGACGGAGACATAATCCATGTCGAAGCTAATGACATAAATGATTTTCCAAGTCTCCCTAATGCAAGTAGCGATATTGCATTGAGAAGAATAAATGGACTGATTGACAACACTGGAAAGGATTTGGGAGGTGATTTTTCTTATGCCTATTTAGACAACGAAGGCAATTTAAGTCCAACATGGGATCAAACTAATGAAAAAGTTCCCATGAAATGGAAAAGGATTGTTGCAAAGCAAATTAAACTTTATTTAGAAAATCAAAATAATTCTTGACCTCTATTAATTAACCCTATTTAACTTTAATTACTGATGCTAACTGAACCTATAGTGCGTACCGAGGACTGCAAATCTTCTATTCGTGAGTTCGATTCTCACCCGCGCCTCCATTTCCTCAAAAGGAGTGGAGTTAATTCAATTCATCATAATAAGTCTCAAATTTTATGTGATAATGTTATTGATATTTTTCATTATTTATGTGAAATTCGCAATATTGACTTACCAATAGATATTACTATTGAGTGTCGCAAAAAAAAGTTATCCCTCAAATTTTATTATAAGACTCAGTCTTACCGTGTTGCTTTAAATTGCCCTTTTGAAGAACTAACCGAATCGGACATTCAAGACATTGTAACACGCACTATTCACAAAGCGGATGGT
>CBFIFQ010000025.1:0-26513 GCA_965661905.1 Opitutales bacterium | reverse complement strand
GTACTCATGTCAAAACTTTCGAATAATCATTCCATCCCTGCCAGACAACCAAATTGTCTCTCTAAGAAACCCAGTCATGAGTAAATCACCCTACTTTAAAAGAGTGCCCAACTCACTTTCCGAAACATTAAGATTATCTTGAAGGTAAACCGACATATCGGCAGGCAGGGATGCTGAAAATGAGTCGCCCTCATCAAATCCCAACCATTCACCATGTAATGCCTGACGCCTCATACCGAGATCTTCCAGCCATTCTTCCTGCCATCCTTCTTCACAAAACCGTAAATAAATATTTTCATCGGATCCATAAAGTTTCTCTCCCACCAGAGGGTAACCAGCCCACTGGGCATGGACACGTATTTGATGTTTTCGGCCCGTAAGCGTTCGAACCCTGCAAAAAGTGTGACCATGTTGAACCAGCAATGGTATAAAAACCGTTTCTGCCTTTTTTGCCTTATTAGTCTTTTGCTCAAGCACTCTCTGCTTTACGAAAACATTACTATTTGGCTCATTTCCCAGGTAATTGGAAACCTTGAGCTCTTCCGTCATTTCTCCCCTCAAAATCGCTAGGTATCGACGCTTTACCTTTTTATCCTCAATGCCTTTTTGCCAATAGCTTGCCGCTTTCCTGTGCTTCGCCAGTAACACAACCCCACTGGTTTCACGGTCCAAACGACTGGCCAAATGTATTGAGTCGACTCCCAGGTATTCCTTCGTGGCTCCAACTAAACTGGACCATGGCCCATTTTTCGAGGGATGACATACCAGCCAACCCGGTTTATTCAGGACCAAAATATGATCATCCTCATGAAGGATCCAACTTTGAAAATCTTCCACTTTCACCAAAGGCGGAGATTCTTTTTCACCTCCCGTCATATCCCTGTTGTCCTCGTATATTTATGATTCAAGAAAAAAATTAAACTTTTTTTGGCGTTCTCCACATTTTTGTGCCAAGTTGAATTCGTTTGTCTTCGGCAAGCAATCAAAATCAATAACCAAACCAATATATTAACGCATATGAAGAATAATCTGATTCTCTCCGGTGTTCACTTCGAACTAAAAGAAGGCCACAAAAATCTAGTTTCCGAAAAAATGGAAAAGATTTTTAAACACGAGGAGAAAATTATTCGGGCACGAATTGAATTGGTTCATGACTCCAAATCATCTTCCCACGAAAATGAGTATATGGCCAAAGGACACCTTGAATTAAAGGGAACCACGATTACGATCTCAACTGCGAGTCATACAATCAACAAGGCTATTGACGACCTCGTGGAAAAGCTTGACCGCGGACTTCGTCGCCGTTCCCGCCTTCGTCGTGTTAAAAGGAAACAATCCTCACTTCACGAACTCAGAGACGCAGCTTAAGTTTTATATCTTTCAACTTTTACCCCACAAGCACCCGGCAAAACCTGTCGGGTGTTTTTTTTGCTTTGTAGTCTCCTAAAAAAACAAATCAAATCACTTCATTTTCACTGCAGGTGGTGGAGAAGAATGAAAAAAAGCCAACCCCTATGCCTCGCCTCCTTGAAAAAGAAGCCTAGAGAAAAGAAATTACTTTTTGAACAATTACATCTATCGGGGCCAACTTTCCTATCCCTTCGTAGCCACAGGCGAGTTCTCCCACCACTGGTTCGATGATCTCCACTCCCCTGCCCTTTAAAGCATCCAGATTCTTTTGGACGGCTTCATGTTCATACATTTTCCCATTCATTGCAGGGGCTAGCATCACCGGTGCCTTTGTCGCCAAATAAATCGCACTCAATAGATCGGGAGCCAAGCCATTGGCATAATTACCCACTTGTTGGGCAGTGGCGGGGGCGACCAAAAAAAGATCAATTTTGTCGGCCAGTTCAATATGACCGGGCTGCCAGCCTTCTTCATCCCAAAAAGAAGTAAGCACGGGGTTTCGGGAAAGCGTACCCAGCGTAAGAGCAGATATGAACTGAGTTGCGGATTCCGTCATCACCACATGAACATCCGCCCCAGCCTTGCGCAATTCGCTGGTCAGATCCGCGGACTTGTAAGCAGCGATCGACCCCGACACACCCAGGGCAATGGTTTTGCCTCCAAGCGGAGCGATAGTGGATGGGGTGGATGCTGTCATAAAGGAAGTCATCAATAAAAGATTTTCAGGGAAACAGCAACCCAAGGGTTTCCGCTTTTCATCCCCTTATGAAAAGGGTAAGATGTTATTTTCTTTATGCAAAAAAGCACGATTACAAAATATAAACCCTGGGGAACGATTGATTTACCCGACCGGCAGTGGCCCAATAACACCATCGATCGAGTTCCCTACTGGTGCAGTGTGGATTTACGGGACGGCAACCAGGCATTGCCTATCCCCATGGGGGTTAAGGAAAAACTCGAGCTTTTTAAAATGCTTTGCTCCATTGGTTTCAAACAAATCGAAATTGGCTTCCCCTCAGCCGCCCAGACCGAATTTGATTTTGCCCGCAAATTAATTGATGACCAACTGGTCCCTGAAGGGGTATCCCTGCAGGTGCTTACCCAGGCAAGGGAGCATCTTATCAAACGAAGTTTTGAAAGTTTACAGGGTGCCCAGAAAGCGATCGTACACCTTTACAATTCGACTTCACCGCTTCAACGCCGGGTAACTTTTGGCAAATCCAAAGAAGAGATAAAAAAAATTGCAGTCGAGGGCGTGGAATTAGTTAAAAAATTCCTTCCCTTGCTCCCCGACACCGAAGTCCAGCTTGAATACTCACCCGAGAGCTTTTCTGACACCGAAGTGGATTATGCCCTTGAGGTATGTGAGGCGGTGATGGATGCCTGGGAACCAACGGAGCAAGCCCCGATTATTTTAAACCTTCCTGCCACGGTTGAACTCTTTACGCCCAATGTACATGCGGACCAGATTGAATGGTTCTGTCGCAACATGAAAGAAAGAGGTAAGGCGATAATCAGCCTGCATACCCATAATGACCGGGGTACCGGAACTGCCGCCACCGAATTGGGACTGCTTGCCGGAGCCGACCGGGTGGAAGGCACCCTGTTTGGAAATGGAGAGCGCACTGGCAACCTCGATGTTGTGACTGTTGCCTTAAATATGTACGCACAAGGCCTGCACCCAGGATTAAATTTTGCCAACCTGGATGAGATTCGTGAAGTGTATCAGCGAACCACAGGGATGACTGTGCATGAGCGTCATCCCTACGGTGGAGATTTAGTCTTCACCGCTTTTTCCGGTTCCCATCAGGATGCGATTAAAAAGGGTATGGATTTGAGGGAGAAAGAGGGAGATAATGATGAGACTCTCTGGCAGGTCCCTTATCTTTCCATCGACCCCCGGGATATCGGCAGAACCTATGAGGAAATTATCCGGATTAACAGCCAAAGCGGAAAAGGTGGTGTGGCTTATGTATTATCCCGGGAATTCGGCCTGGATCTGCCCAAGGCCATGCATCCTGAAGTTGGTCTTTTGGTAAACGAAAAAGCGGACTCCGAGTCTCGGGAATTGGCAGCGGATGAAATCTATGCCACCTTCAAGGCGGAATACCTTGATAAGAAAGTACCCCTGAACCTGCTATCCTATGATACCAGTAAAGAAAAGGGACAATCCGATATTACCTGCACCGCGAAAATTTCATTAGATGGCCAAGAAAAGCAGGTGCAGGGAATTGGAAATGGGCCCATCAATGCTTTTGTAAACGCCCTGGAGCAGGAAGGCTTAAAAGATTTCAAGCTTGTGGACTACCGGCAACATTCCATTGGAGGAGGCTCCGCCACTGAATCAGCGGCATTTGTACAGCTCCAGTCCAAAGTCGGCCGGGTGGCATACGGGTGCGGAATCGACTCAAGTATTGAAAAGAGCGGTTTACTCGCTCTTGTCAGTGCCTACAACCGAACCAGATAGCTTTGTCTGACAGTAAAGCGAGTTCCTCCATCAACCACCTCGAAGGGGTTCTCGAACGCATTACTTTTTACAATGAGGAAAATGGTTTTCTTATTGGGAAGCTTAAAGGGAATGATAAAACCGCAGAAATCGCCGTTGTAGGCAAGGCCCCCAAGGTGCAATGCGGGGAAACCCTGGAATTGAAAGGAAAATGGGTAAATCACCCCAAGCATGGCCGGCAGTTTTCATTTGATTCTTTTGAAAGCAAATTGCCCGCTTCTGCTTATGGCATCCGTAAATACCTGGCAAGTGGGCTGATTCACGGCATTGGTAAGACTTATGCCAACAAAATCGTAGATAAATTTGGGGCGGATACCCTGAAGGTGATCTCAGAAGAATCCGCCCGTTTGCAGGAAATTGAAGGCATTGGGAAAAAGAGGATTAAAAGTATCCGCGAAGCCTGGGAGGAACAAAAAGCTGTCCGTGAGGTCATGATGTTTCTGCAGACCTATGGAGTGACCGACGCCCTCTGCCTTCGCTTGGTCCGGAAATATGGAAATGCGGCCAAAACAATTTTAGAAACCGATCCCTACCGCATCATTCGGGAAGTAAAAGGGATTGGGTTTAAAACCGCAGATAAGATCGCTCTTAACCTGGGCCTATCCAATAACGGCCCCGAAAGAATCGAAGCCGGTATTTTGCACATGGTTCAGGAAACTGAGGATCAAGGACATAACCATGTGGAAAGAAGGGAATTGGTGATTCAGTCTGCCAACCTTCTCGAAGCTGATTCCAATGAAGTTGATAAACGGATTGACGCTCTCATGGAAAGTGCGGACTTGGTACCCTCCAGGGAGGACTGGTTACAGCTTCCCACATCTGCCCGGGCGGAGCAAACCCTGGCCCGTTGTATCACCACACTCTCCAAAACAAGATCATCCCTCCCCCCAATCCAGGAAGAAAAAGCGATTATATGGGCACAGGAGAAGGCAGGTTTTGGCTTTGCAGATGCCCAGATGGAAGGGATCCGGCAAGCCCTTCTATCCAAAGTCTCGATTTTGACCGGAGGTCCCGGAACAGGAAAAACCACCATCCTGCGGGCCCTGGTCTCCATCTTACGGGCAAAAAAAGCAAAAGTACTTCTGGCCGCACCCACGGGAAGAGCTGCCCGTCGTATGGCTGAAAGCTGTTCTTTTTATGCCCAGACGGTCCACCGCTTATTAAAATTTGACCCCAGCCAGGGCGGCTTCACCATGAATGAAAAAAGCCCGCTCATTTGTGATTTCATCATTATGGATGAAGCCAGCATGCTGGATTTGCGGCTCGCCGCTGCCCTGGTGCGGGCAATCCCAGCCCAGGCTCATCTCCTCTTGGTGGGGGATGCGGATCAATTACCTTCGGTAGGCTCAGGGAATGTCCTGAAGGATTTAATCGACTCCAAGCTTCTTACGGTTACCCGCTTAGCTGTGACCTTCCGTCAGGCTGAGGACAGTGGCATTGTCGGCCTCGCTCACAGTATCCTGGGGGGTAAGGCAAATCCCCCTACTCCGGTTGATCACCCCAAGGGGCTCAACCCCATGCATGATGTTCACTTTATAAAAGCTGAAAACCCGGAGGATTGTGTTTCTCATGTTTCCCTGCTCTGCCGGGAAATTATCCCTCGAAGTTTTGCAGTGAATGTAAAAACCGATGTTCAAATCCTGGCCCCCTTACACCGGGGAATTGGTGGAATTGGTAATTTAAACGACCAGATTCGGGATGCAATCAACCCCACAGGCGCCACCCAAGTCATGGGGCCCTTCTTGTTTCGTGAAGGTGACAAAGTAATCCAGACACGCAATAATTATGACAAGGATGTCTTCAACGGGGATATGGGCATCATTGACTCCGTTGACACCTTAAACGGTAAGGTGGAGATTCTTTTTGAAGAAAGGCGGATTGTTTATGAACGTATGGAGGTGACGGACCTGCAACCAGCCTACGCCATTTCGGTTCACAAAAGCCAGGGAAGTGAATACCCCATTGTTATCTTTCCCCTGTTAAAGCAACATTTCATGATGTTGCAAAGAAACCTCGTATACACCGGTCTTACCCGGGCAAAGAAGAAAGTGATATTCGTGGGAGACCCAGCCGCTTACGCCATGGCCATTCGAAATGATAAAACTTTAGTGAGAGAAACCGACCTGATCCGGAAACTTAAAATTTCCATGGAAGAGACAGGTTAAGCCAACCTCAACTACCTGCCCGTCTAGTCGAGGATTAGAAAAATACTAAAGGATAAAATTAAGTAAGCAGGCAGGGCTTTAATCAAAGGGTCTTTGTGCAATTTTAAGTGCATCATGACCGCAACAAACATAATCCCGGTTAAGGCAAAAGCGACGGGCTTGACCACAACCGGAAAGAAATAACCAAAGAGCAAGCAGACCGCTAAGCTAATTTTAACCACCCGCGTGACCGGCATGACCCATGCAGGAAAGCCATACGCCGCAAATTCCTCTTTCATATTGCGTGCATTCCCTCCCCGAAACTTCGAGGGCCGGTTAAAACCTATGGTCCATGCATAAAGAATGCCCAGCGAAATAAATCCCTTAAAAACGAAAGACACAATTGCATCCATCGGATCAGGTTCTGTAAACATAAGCCTTAGTTATCCATGCCACAGCGCCCGCAACTGCTGGGCACCCCGGAACATGGAGGCATTTCTTGAGCGGAAAGAGAGGATTCAGACGAAGAGGCAGCAAAAACAGAAAGTTTTTTATCCAGATCCGAAGATCCGCAATGAGGACATTCAGTATTACCCTCCCAATCCGATGACCTGACTAGGATCTCAGAATCATTCTTGCAATCACCACAGGTGAATTCGTAGATCGGCATGTGGTATCAGTAATTTCCTAATAATTCAACAAAGCGCAAAATCATGTAGTAGCATGAGTACACCATACCCACGCCAAACAAACCGATGATCGCCCAGTTAAATAACTTTTGAGCTCCACCACTTTCCAGAATCTTGGGCTGCTTTTCCATCGACCCAAGCATTACAATAGCATACACCGCAATTGCGAAAATTGGCATTGTCACCATGAACCAGTCAAATTCAGAACTCATGGCTTTCATGATGGTAACGATTGGGCTCAAGTCAAGAAAGCGTTGCCTCCTTTTGCGGGATAGGTAAAAAAATTACACCATTTAAAACGAATTCGGTTGAGTAAAATTTAAAAAGTAAATGTAAGAATTAACTCCCTTCTCAATCTCTAAATTCCATCAATCTTCCCGCCTTCTTTATCGCCCTTCAAAATGAATCCCTCAGTCACCACAAGCAATACCAACAAAATCATTCGACACATCGTCTGCTTTAAGTTTAAGGAGAACGCTGACACCAGACAGGTTGCCCATATCGAACAGGAATTCTCGGCTCTCTCCACCAAAATTCCTGGAATTATTTCCCTGGAATGGGGGAAGAACAACAGCCCTGAAGCATTGAATAAGGAATTCACTCATTGCTTTGTCGTAAGTTTTGAAAGTGAAGAGGCCCGGTCTCTTTACCTGCCCCACCCGGACCACCAAGCTTTTG
Source organism: Opitutales bacterium (assembly GCA_965661905.1). GTDB lineage: Bacteria > Verrucomicrobiota > Verrucomicrobiia > Opitutales > Seribacteraceae > Seribacter. Next base: position 19,086 of record CBFIFQ010000025.1, on the reverse strand, counting down.
TTTCACTCCTGGAGCCCGTGCTGGATGATGTCTTTGTGATCGATTTCACCCCATAAACCAAGTTTTTCCCATGCAAATATTAAAACAGACTCTGTTCTTTTTCCTTACCCTTTTTCCGCTGGCATGGCTAATGGCCGAGCTTCGTACACCTGCAGTCATCGGTAATCATATGGTTCTCCAGCAAAACCATCTCAATCCTATATGGGGATGGGATAAACCAAATACCGCGATTGAGGTGAAGATTTCGGGGCAAAGCCATAAAACCGTCTCCGACACCAAGGGGTATTGGCGAGTCACTCTTTCCCCCATGAAAGCCTCTACCTCGCCCAAAGTTATGAGCATACAAGGAAGTTCTTCTCTTACCTACGAAAATATCCTGGTGGGGGAAGTCTGGCTTTGCTCTGGTCAGTCCAATATGGGATGGAACCTGGGGCAGGCCGATGACAAAGACTTGGAATCCCTCGGTGCCAATTATCCCCACTTGCGTATTATTAGCATACCTCAAGTAGGAACCCAGGAACCCCAAAATGATTTCAAGGGCAAGTGGGACGAAGTAAGCCCCGGTTCTGCGATTGATTTTTCGGCAGTCGGCTTCCTTTTTGGCCGAAGACTGCATCAGGTCCTGGGAGTACCAGTGGGGCTCATCGATAATGCATGGGGTGGCTCTGCCTGTGAAGCCTGGATTCCCCGCGACCGGCTGAACAGGCTTGGGGTAGCCAAGCCTTATATAGACCAGTGGAAAAAGACTGAAGCCCACTATGATTTTGAAAAACTACAAACTGCATACAAAGAAAAACTTCAGGTTTGGCAGAACCGGCAGATAGCCGCCCGCAAAGCAGGCAAGGTGGCAACCGAAAGACGCCCGAGAGCACCCCGCAATCAAATGACAGGCCAACACCGCCCCGCCAATCTTTACAATGGGGTCCTCCACCCCATCATCGGGTACGGGATCAAGGGAACAATCTGGTATCAGGGAGAAAGTAATGCGGACCGGGCTCATGCCTACCGTGAAGTGTTCCCCCTCATGATCCAATCCTGGCGAGATGCATGGAAGCAGGGTGATTTTTCTTTCTACTGGGTACAGCTGGCCGATTACAGGGAGGAAATGAAAGACCCGGTTCCCGAAAACTGGCCTGAATTACGGGAAGCCCAAACCATGACCCTCGACAAACTCAAAAATGTGGGAGAAGCCGTCATCATCGACACGGGAGAAGGCAGGGACATCCATCCCCGAAACAAGCAGACAGTGGCCAACCGCCTGGCCCGTCATGCCCTTGCCAGGGATTATGGTTATGACATTCCTCATCAAAGCCCACGCTACCAAAGCATGAAGGTGGTGGGTAACAAGATTATCCTCAGCTTTGATCATGTCGGTGCAGGACTTTATTGCTTTGATACCACCCAACCCCAAGGCTTTGCCATCTGCGGTAAAGACCAAAAATTTGTATGGGGGCATGCCAAGCTCAAGGGTAAGAACTCGGTGGAAGTCTGGTCAGAAGAAATTAAGGACCCGGTCGCAGTCCGTTACGCGTGGATGAACAACCCCGCCTGCAACCTCTACCGGAGAGATGGATCGGTTACACTACCGGTCACCCCGTTCCGAACAGATGATTTCCCTATGATCACCGCTGGCCAGTGACCAAGCCGGCCCTAAAGCAGCTAGCAAGCCGGCATTAAACTTCCATCTTTCATCCCATGGATAATTTTCTTATCTGCTGGGCAAAAAGCGGCAAGGGTACCACGCCAGTGGGTTGAATGGTCGTAAAGGAAATAATAAGGAGAAAGCCGCACCCGGCCCCGCTCTTTTTCCTGGCTTCCATCCTCCCTGAAAATCAAATGCTCAAAAGCCCTGGGTTTTTTATATTCCTGCAGCACAAAGACCGGCGAAGGAAAATGACTTTTGGCATCGCTCAGGGCCTGGGCCCATACCTCAGACGGTACATCTTCCCCAATCACCACACTTCTCGCCCCCCATGCAGTTTCATGAAACCCACTTGCCTTCAAGACCAAAGCCCTCTCCTTTTTTCCCGCCTGTCCGAGGTCTAGCCAGTCAGTAAGTAGTTTCCCCTGGACTGAGGGGCCGTCGAGGTAAGCCCCGGGGGGGATGGGGGAAGGGTCAACAATCCAGGTACGAGGGATGGCTGAACTTAAAAGCTGTTGCTCCTTTTTGCTTAGCGTCTCAGACCAAAAGGCAGTCAACCTCGGGTGGTGATAAAGAGCCAGGGATAATTTTTCCTCCTGAATTGGTTTCATGGGAGGGGTCACCACCAGTTTCTCCTGCTCAACCAGGTCGGCCATACCCCGCATACAATTCACATTTTCATGATCAAATAATTCCCAAAAACGATAGACAAGATGTATCTGCTTTTCCTGATACCAAAGGGTGTCACCTTTGATGACCAATTCATTCGGGTTACAAGTATCAACAGACAATCCCTTTGCCTGTAATTCCCCGGCGAGCCATTGCATCTCCGGCAGGTAAGTCTCCGCCTCATCACTCACCGCAATCACCATATTCGCATCGGAACCGCCAAAATCTTTGGCCGCGTCCACAAGAGCGGCCCCAAAGGTATCAACCATGGGCTGCTCACGGTGAATCCCATAAGCTTCCTCCAAATTCGCTGTCAGCCCGATCCCGCCAGGTACCGCATCCCACTCCGTAAGCACGATCCCATCCTGGGTAGGGAGAAGGTCTGGGCGGATAACCAAGGGCAACGATGAACGCACGGCATCGGACCGCATGTGCCGGATCAGCCAATCCGGTTTTCCCGCATCATAATAATCAGCCACCCAGGGAACTTTTATGTCCTGGTTCCGCAGGATGGATTTACCGGACCATGACTTGCGGTAAAGAAGGTCCAAGGCACGATAAAAAGACCGGGCAGCCTGGCCCAAATCATCGATCCACTCCTTGGCGGAATCAATCAGGGGCCAGGGTTCAGGTGACCACTTCCATGTTTTGCCGGCAAATAAAGGATGGTCTTGTTTTTGTTTCGCTTGCTGAGCCGATAATTCAGGACTCATCTTGGCACCTCACTCCTCGACCTGTATCTCTTTATTGCGTTGGCGGGGACAGCCTGCCCGCAACCAGCCATTGACAAAGGGGTCCAGTTCCCCATCCATCACCGCTTGCACACCTGAGGTTTCCACTCCCGTCCTTAAATCTTTCACCATCTGGTAAGGCTGAAATACATAACTTCGTATTTGGTTACCCCACCCCATCTCTCCTTTATCCCCGTAAAACTTTTCCATTTCCGCTCTCTTTTCATCCTGCTGTTTCTCATAAATACGGGACTTTAAGACCTTCATTGCCGTTTGTTTATTCTTGAGTTGTGAGCGCTGATTTTGGCACTGAACCACAATATTGGTGGGAATATGGGTCAGGCGCACCGCGGAGTCTGTCTTATTTACATGCTGCCCTCCCTTGCCACTGGAACGGTAGGTATCAATCCGCAAATCATCATCCGGGATATCCATATCAATGTCATCATCCTCCACCTCAGCAATTACATCCACCGAGCAAAAGGAGGTATGCCTCCTTTTATTGGAATCAAACGGACTTATCCGAACCAAGCGGTGCACCCCACGCTCCGCCTTGGCATAGCCATAAGCATTCAAGCCATCAATCCGGATGGAGCATCGGCTGATTCCCGCTTCCTCCCCGGGTTGTAAATCCTGCATTTCCACCTCAAACCCCCTACGCTCCGCCCAGCGGATGTACATGCGCATGAGCATGTCCGCCCAGTCACAGGATTCCGTGCCCCCGGCACCGGCATGGATACTTAACAAGGCAGGGCGGGCATCAAATGGCTCGTTCAAGAAACTGGCCACCTCCAGGTCATCAATGTGGGAAAGCAGGGATTCCAGGGTTTGTACAAATTCATTGGACATTTCCTCCTCCTCTTCATCCTCTTCACAAAGCTCGCAAAGGGCTTCGAGGTCATCCACCCGCGAACGAAATTCTTCCACTTTGGATACGGTCTGCTTGAGTCGGTTATTTTCGGAACCAACTTTTCGGGCCTCAGCCTGGTCATCCCAAAACGCCGGGGCCGACATTTGCTCTTCAAGTTGGGCAATCTTTGCCTTCTTTTCATCGCACTCCAAGAATTTCCAAAGGTGATTGGTTCTTTTGATCAATTCCTGCAGGCGAGTTTTATCTTCGGGCAATATCATAAAAATTTTGTTCAAACATTAAAATCCAATCCTTCCGGCAAATCTAGATGAAGCCCGCATTCCCGGCCGTGCCCCCCATGTCTTGTTTCATCCACAGAATCGACTTCAGAAATCTTTTTGGTACTGTGCCAGTCCCCGAGGGAATCATAGCCGACCCCTTCCAGGGGATGGTAAGGTAATTGGTTTTGGGGCAAATACTGATAGGTCTTCCGGTCATCCCAGTCGAGAATGGGATAAACCTTGGTTATGCCATTCTGGTCCTCGATGAACGACAGGCTCTTCCTGCTCGACGACTGCCCTCTGCGCAAGCCCGCCATCCAGGCAGTTGCCCCTAATTCCCTGAGAGCCCGGTCCATCGGTTCTTTTTTATTAAGCATATTGTACTTGGTCATTTCCTCCGGGCCCTGCTCCCAAAGTTTACCAAATTGTGCCTCCTGAAAAGCCGGAGATTTACGGGCAGAATAAGTATGAACTTTAAAGCCCAACACATCCTGTAAGGTCAGGGCATACTGATAGGTACCGGGAAACAAATAACCGGTATCCACAAAGATAACAGGGATTTCCTCACTCACTTGCCGAACCAGATGAATCATTACCGCGCTTTGCAGACCAAAGCTTGTGGAAGTGACTAAACCTGTTCCAAATTTTTCCCAGGCCCAGGCAATTCTCCCCAAGGCATCCATGGCTTCGAGGTCATGATTCCACTGTTTTATCTGATTCAAATTAGCTTTCATCCAAGTTGCAAAATAGCAGCATGTCAAAAATTCCCCCAAGAGTAAAGAGTATGCACAAGTATGACAGAATCGGTGCCATAAATTACATTGTCGAAACTTGGCACTTTGATTATTTTAAAAACATGGACGAAATTGACCAACTCCTTTCCCGTAAGCCTGAGCTAAGCCCCTGCAAGTCGGTTATCAGCCAAGCTGCTCAAGAACTTGTGGATTGCTTTCAACGAGGAAACAAACTGCTTCTCTGCGGAAACGGGGGGAGTTGTGCCGACTGTGAACACATTGCCGGGGAATTAGTGAAACAATTTTCCCGCCCCCGGGCCCTTTCTCCGGAATTACAGGAAAAACTGGGCCCGGAACTTGCCCGTGAGCTCCATGGGGGTCTGCCTGCGCTTTCACTCCCATCGATGATTGGGTTTCACACCGCCTTTAACAACGATGACAACCCGGAATATGCCTTTGCCCAGCAAGTGGTCGCCTTTGGCAAAACTGGTGATATTTTACTGGGCATCAGCACCTCAGGAAATTCCTCCAATGTTATCCATGCCGCCCGGGCGGCCAAAGCCCTGAACCTTGGGGTTATCAGCTTAACCGGAGCAAGCGGTGGAGAGTTGGCCCAAGTTGCAGATTATCCAATCTGTGCACCGGCTGAAGAAACACCCCGGATTCAGGAGTTACACCTTCCCATTTACCACGCTCTCTGCCAAGTCGTGGAAGATACCCTTTTCTCGTAAGCACCATGTCGGCTGCATCCGACTTACTTCCGTACCTCAAACCCGGGCTTTTGGCCTTGGCCAGGGAACTTGCCCGCCTGGTGGATCAAGCCGGTGGCAGCTTGCTGATGGTGGGAGGTTCTGTCCGTGATTTACTCGACCAGCAAAGCCCCCAGGAGCTGGACCTTGAGGTACACGGTATTCCCCTGCCCCGGCTCAAATCCATTCTTGAAAAAAAATATCAGCTCGATGAAGTGGGGAAAGCGTTTGGCGTAATTCGCTTGAGAGGTGTACCGGTTGAGATCGCCCTGCCCCGGACCGAGGTGAAAACCGGTCAGGGACACAAAGGTTTCAGTATCACCATGGACCCGGACCTTCCTTTTGAAAAAGCAGTCATGCGCCGAGATTTCACCATCAATGCCATGGGTATTGACTTGATAAAAGAAGAATTGCTCGATCCCTGCGGAGGGGCAAAAGACTGGGAAAAGAGAATTTTAAGACATGTGGGTCCGGCTTTTACCGAAGACCCACTTCGCGTCTTACGAGCCATGCAATTTATTGCCCGTTTTAATCTGACTCCCCATCCTGAAACCATTCAAGTTTGCCAATCCATGCAGATCGAGGGATTAGCCCCGGAAAGGATTTATGGGGAGTGGAAAAAATTATTGATCAAAGGAGACAAAATCAGTGCCGGTCTGCATTTTTTGCATAACACAAAATGGCTCAGGTATTTCCCCGAACTGAAAGCTCTTGTCGGATGCCGGCAGGACCCGGAATGGCACCCGGAGGGCGATGTATGGATCCATACCTTGCATTGCCTGGATGCCTTTTCCAAAGAACGGGTAGGTAATGAGTGGGAAGATTTGGTCGTGGGCTTTGCCGTGCTCTGTCATGACATGGGCAAACCTCTTACTACTGAAATCGGAAAGGATGGCCGTATTCGTTCCCCCCTGCATGAACCCAAAGGGGAAATACCCACCCGTTCTTTTCTTTCCCGTTTAACCATGCAGGTAGATTTGCATGAAGAAGTTGTTCCATTGGTTCGGCGGCACCTCACTCCCCGCATTTTTTACCAGGACCAGGCAAGTGATGGTGCTATTCGGCGCTTGGCCAACAAGGTGAAGAGAATTGACCGTCTTGTGCGAGTGGCCGCCGCCGATATCGCGGGACGCCCCCCCAGGAAAGACGACTTCCCGGAAGGCCCCTGGTTGATCAAGCGTGCGGAGGCATTAAAAGTAAAAGATGAAGAGCCTCAGCCTATCATCCTGGGGCGCCACCTTATCAAGGAGGGAAAACAGCCGGGGCCAGCCTTTGGTAAAATCCTCCAACAATGCTTCGATGCCCAACTGGATGGAATATTTGAAGACTTGGAAAAGGGAACGGAGTACTTAAAAAAACTGCTTAAATCTCCATCCGATTAGCTTGATGAAAGCAAAAACCCGGGATCACTGTCTTCTAAAAAGAGCTTGAGAATGCGGTAAGCATCAAGAAAGGTACCCAGGCTCACCAGTAACAGGAAAAAGCAAACAAACATGAAACCTACAACTCTTCTTTTCTTTTTTACATGGGTGCCCTCTTTCCTGATTGCCGATACATTTTTATCTCTTCGCATTTCAGACCTAAGTTTCGAAAAAGAAAATTACCCCCCGCAGTTCATTGATCTCTCCGACCAAGGCTCGACATATTCGAGGAGCTTACAATCCATCACTCCAACTCACTTACCCTACATCCGCACACCCAAGGGCATACACTCTTTTCTAAGCCTTCGATCTGATTCCCACCAAAACAAAAAGCGGATAAAATACTCGCTTCAAAGGCTGATTTTTTGCTTTTACACCCAAGAACCAGAAATCAAGGGAGAGCTTTTCCTCAACGAAAAAAAAGGGAGCATCAAATCTTATCCTTTTACCTTCAACCTCAAAAACCAGTCAAAACTATCACCGAAACAATGGAAGGAAGAAGCGTACCAATCCCATCGCATTACCTACTACCAGTTGCTCCAGGAACGAAGACCTCCAGGCACTGCCTGGTTTAGGCATCAGGCAAACAAAGCCAAAAAAAGACTGGCCGAGATACAGAGCGAAAAACCATCCAAGTCTCTGCATCAAGCCATCCGCCCAACCCGTACACCGGATCAACAAGGCCTGGCCCTGACCATGGATTTATTATCCGGAGGGCGGGCGATCAGTGAAAACCTGCAACTTGACCGAGAGTTACGCATCTCCAACCAGGAACAAAACCGTACCATCCCAGTATCTTCAGTCCCGGGTATAACCATTGAGGAAATCCCATGGGAGGAATCGATCCGAGGCAAGAAGCCCGAGCTTGATCCTTTAGCTTCCATACTTCCACATGACCAGCACGCAGTCTTATTCCCCTCTTACATGAGCATGCTCAAAGTAATCGAGGAAATGAGCAGCCTGGGCACACCCATTTTAAGGCTCGGCGAAAAAAGAGTGGAAAGTGCCCAGTCCAAAGAAAAATACGCGAAGCAACTCTGCCTGCCAGTCCAAAAAACTTTCCCTTTTGCTGCCCCCCGTTTGGTTTCATCCCTGGCCATTACCGGGGGTGATCCCTTTTTTAGAACCGGGACATCCATCACCATTCTTTTTCAAACCCAACAAAAACAAAAACTCCTCGAAGCCCTGGCAATCCGTAGGCAGGAAGCCCGGAAAAAATCCCCTTCAGTCCAATTCGTACAAGAAAAAATACCAGGTTTCACATCTCAAACTTACCAAGGAGCGGTTTCCCCAGACCATTCCATCCAAAGCTTTGTCTCCTCCTTTGGCGACTATGTTGTCGTAACCAACTCGCGCCAGCAAATCATCCGGATTGCTGAAGTATTCAGTGGGAAGTCTGCCAGCCTTGCATCCCTGGATGAATTCCAGTTTTTTCGAAAGCGGTACCCCGTCTATACCCAAAGTAAAGAGGATGCTTTTCTCATGATTACCGATGCCACCATTCGAAGGTGGTGCAGCCCTTCCTGGAGAATCGGGGCTTCCCGCCGCACCCAAGCCGCCTCTATTTTGTCAGAGCTACAGGCCCGCCATGAAAGCGGTGCGGCCCTGAATGCCCAGCAATTCCCCGCCCTTGAGGATGTTACCGTGATCGATGGAAACATTCAGAGTTCGAAATATGGAAACCTGACCTTCCTCACATCCGTGGATGAGCTCAACCTTCAGAAAATTACCCCGGCTGAAAAAAAAGCCTACCTTTTTTTCCGGGACCGCTACCAAAGCCATTGGTCCAACTATTTTGATCCCATTGCCGGCCAGGTAATGATCAGTGACAAAAACATGTCGATCGACCTTTCCATTCTCCCCCTCATCGGTGGCACCGATTATCGGCAAATGATGACAATGGTGGGTGAGGTAAAATTAAAACCGGAATCCGGGGACCCTCACCCGGAAGCTTTACTGCACTGGATCACCGCCCTCGATATAAATTCCCCCCGCATGATACAGTTCAATAACCTGGCCTCGCTTCTATCGCCAAGCCTCGGCAGCGGAGCTTTGGGTTGGGCAGGAGACTCTCTATCTTTTTACCTGGATGACTCTCCCTTTTTACAAGAGCTCCAAGGTATGTTCATGGAAAAAGACACAAGGGAAATCAATGACTATATGGAAAAACAATGGGGTCGTATCCCGTTGGGTCTCAATATCGAAGTGGGCAATCCTTTTCAAATGACCGCCTTCCTCGCAGGGCTGCGGGTATGGATCGAACAAACAGCTCCAGGTATGACCAACTGGAGTAATCATGAACACAAAGGGCAAGGGTATGTGAAAATTTCACTTGGAGAGAAAATGCAGGAAAACCTCTTAAAGGAAGGTTCCCAACCCCAAGCCATCTTCTACGCTCCATCCGCCAAGCTTTTGACCATTACTCTCGGGGAAGAAATGATTAAAAGAGCCATCGACCGCAACCTCCTGCGCCGAAAACCGGACTCCCCGGGAAAGGCTTCAACATGGGCAGGGAAGAGTACTGACCTATTGGTTTCAAAGCCGATCTCTTCCCTCTTTGAAATCCTTATGAGGACAGCAATTGTCAAAGAAATACAGAAGAAATCATGGCTTAACCTCTACGCCCTCAATGAGTGGAAAATTGAGCTCAACCAAAACAACCCGGTCCATTACCACCACAAGGTGTGGAAGACAAAACTCCATTGCCCCGGAGGAGGCAGGTACAGATGGAACTCACAATACCAGACCTTTGAATCCACAATTTTTGGTCACCCAGGGAACCCCAAGTCTTCTTCCAAATATAAACTCTTTCCTACGATGGAAAGCATGAACCTCGGTATCACCTTTGAAAGGGACGGGGTCAGGGCACAAGCAACATTTCAAAGGCCAAGGGTAAAAGATTAATCTTTTTCACTCTGCCTGAACTTCCGAAGTTTTCCCTCCACCCTTTTTTCTTCCTCAGCGCTGAGGGCCTGATAACCCCGCCCAAGAGGCCAGCCGTAACCCCAGCGGTACCAGGTCGGAAAATACGGCTCCCCTCCTGCCCGCACTGCCTGGTACATAAGTTCTGCAAGAGGTGCATTTCCGGTTTTTTTCTCCACACAATGCTTAAAAGCAAGATCCGCCTGCTCTCTTTCCTCTTTTGTCCCTCCGCGCCAATAGGCGATATCATGGCGATGACAGCATTCTTTCCAGAGCTCGGGCTGTTCAAAAGTACCATCCAAAAACAAACTGCATCCGTCACTGGTGAAATCCGCAAGCTCCATTGGCTTTGGTGCACAACCTGACCAAATAAAAAGAAGCATGGGGAGACAAAGCCCCCGGGTAAAAAGTTTCCTATTTACCAAGATGGGCAAGGCTGGCATCGCTTGGAAACTGAAAAGCCCGAAGACTAAAAACAGGGAGAGAGGCAAGGAGGTGGTCAAATATATCAGACTGTATTCCTTCGTACTCCACCCAGCGCACATCGTTTACAAATACATAAATCTCAATGGGTAAGCCCTTTTCTGTGGGAGCAAGTTGGCGGACCAGGAAGGTCATCCCTTCTTTATGAATAGCAGGATGGGCCCGTAGGTATTCGATACAATAGGCCCGAAAAGTTCCGGAATTTGTAAGGTTTCTACCATTGAGAAGTGGAGCCGCCAGGCCATGCTTATCCAGATCTAAGCCACCGTCCCCAATTTCGGTCCTCTTCTTCTGCAAATACCCGGTAAGCAGTTCGATGCCTTCCAGCTCTTTCACCTCTTTGTCGTTGAGAAAGCGGACACTGGAGAGGTCGAGATTAATACTTCTCTTGATACGCCTGCCTCCGGACTCGCTCATGGAACGCCAGTTTTTAAAGGCATCACTTACAAAAGCATGGGCCGGGATGGTGGTGATGGTCTTGTCCCAGTTTTGAATTTTGATCGTGGTCAGGGCAACATCGATCACATCCCCATCCGCTCCGTACTTGGGCATCTCCACCCAGTCTCCTTTGCGAACCATATTGTTGGCGGTGAGCTGGATACCTGCGACCAGCCCAAGGATTACATCCTTAAATACCAGGAGCAAGACCGCGGTCAGGGCACCCAAGCCTGAAAAGAAATACAAGGGCGACTTATCCAGTAAAATCGAGAGTATAAAAATGATACCCGTCACATTCACCACAATCTTGACCGCCTGGCAGATGCCTTTCAGAGGAAGCTTGGCCGATATCGAACTCTCCTCATAGAGCTTGTGCAAAGTGTCAATAATCGCATCCACCACCCACAGGACAATGACAACCAAATAAAGATTAATCACCACAGTGATTACACCGCCCAATACTTCGTAACCGGCAAACACCAACTCCGATAGTGAACTGATCACAAAAGCGGGGGCGAGGTGGGAAAGGCGCAGAAAAAAGCTTTCCTGTAAAAGGTACTCCGCCAACCGGGTCCTGGTCTTTTTGGCCAGGGAGCGCAGGATTTCCAACAGAAACCGTTTGACCAGTAAATTAGCAAACCACCCGAGGATAAGGATTACGGTAAAAGCAAGCCCCGCATAGGCATAAACCCCATATTCTTCAGCGAGTCCCGCGGACTGTAAATTGGCCACAACCCATCTTTCAATTTCCGAGAATAAATCCATCCTTCAAAAAAAGCTATTTGTTTAAGTTCTGACAACTCAATTACTTGCAGGCCCAATCAGGGTAACTTTTTCTAAAATTTTAAGGGAGCCAGTTGTTTTTCGTTGTTTATGATGCTTAATACAATAGAGAATAATTTATGCGAATTTTATCAATTTTATTATCTTTGGCCTATTTCAGCTTCCTCCATGCCTCGGCGAGCCCCGCTGAAACCAAGACAAAGATCGTTTTGGTTGCCGGCAAGGACAGTCATGGCAAGGGAGCCCACGACTGGGGACCCGGGGTGGACCTTTTATCCCGTGCCCTGACCCAGGAGTCGGGCTTACCCATCGTCACCGCGGTGCACAAAGGGGGCTGGCCCACGGACCCTTCCATTTTCAACGATGCCGCCACGGTGGTGATCCTCTCCGATGGGGGAGGAAGGCATCCGATCAATAAAAGCCTCAAGCAGTTTGATGCCCTGGCGGAAAAAGGAGTGGGCCTGGTCTGTGTGCACTACGCCGTGGAAGTACCCAAGGGAGCCCCCGGGGACATGATGAAGAAGTGGCTCGGTGGATACTTTGAAGTTTTTTGGTCGGTCAACCCTCATTGGACCGCCGACTTTCAATCCCTCCCCCAGCACCCCATCACCCGGGGCGTAAAACCTTTCTCCCTCAAGGACGAGTGGTACTATCACATGAAATTTCGGGACAACATGAAAGGGGTCACCCCCATCCTCAGTGCCCTGCCCCCCGAGAGTACCTTGAAGCGCGGAGATGGCCCGCACAGCAACAACCCCCATGTCCGGAAATCAGTCTTGGAAAGAAAAGAAAAGCAACATGTTGGCTGGGCTTCAGAGAGACCCAACGGACAAAGGGCCTTTGGTGTAACCGGTGCCCACCATCACACCTCCTGGAATCAGGATGATTTCCGCACTTGCGTCCTCAACGCCATCGTGTGGACTGCCAAGATGGAAGTGCCCAAGGGTGGGGTCAAATCGCTGCCCAACCCCGCCTCCCGGTAAAGTTCAGAAAATTTATTTCCCGGCTCCCCTCGGCTGTAAAACTTTATCCAGCAATTCTTGCAGGTTGCCAGGAATGCTTCCCCGGATAGCTTATCCAAAGAATAACATGTCGAGATTCAAAATATGTTTGGACCCCACCTACACGACCCTGCCCGCGTCGCTTTTTTCCAAGCTCTCCCCCACCCCGGTCAGCGAGCCCAAACTCATCATCTACAACCAAAACCTTGCTGATGAACTCGGACTCGACTTGGGAAATATCTCCGAAGAGGAAAGAAACCACTTTCTTTCCGGCAACCGAGTACCGGAGGGAACCACTCCCTTCGCCCAGGCCTATGCCGGTCATCAATTTGGGAACTTCACCGTCCTGGGTGACGGGCGGGCGATAGTCCTGGGAGAATTTCTTTCACCTGCCGGCCAACGTTTCGATCTCCAACTCAAAGGCTCGGGCAGAACACCCTACTCCCGGGGTGGAGATGGACGGGCCGCCGTAGGCCCCATGCTTCGCGAGTACATTATCAGTGAAGCTATGCACGCCCTCGGCGTGCCCACCACCCGAAGCCTGGCTGTGGTATCCACGGGGGAAACCGTGTACCGGGAAACCCCATTACCCGGAGCGATACTCAGCCGTATCGCCTCCTCTCACATTCGGGTGGGAACCTTTGAGTTCACCTCCCTTCTCGAAGATAAAACCATCACCGAAAAACTTCTCCACTACCTCATCGAGAGGCATTTCCCTGAAATCAAGGAAAAGGAAAACCAACCGCTCGCTCTGCTTGAGGCGGTCATTTACCAGCAGGCTGAGCTGATCACCCACTGGATGAGAGTGGGCTTTATCCATGGGGTAATGAACACCGACAACATGGCACTCTCCGGTGAAACCATCGATTATGGGCCCTGTGCATTCATGGACAGCTTTGCTCCGGATACCGTATTCAGCTCAATCGACCACAAAGGCCGCTATGCCTATGCAAACCAGCCCTACATCGCCCAATGGAATATCGCCCGCCTCGCAGAAAGTTTATTGCCTCTCATGCCGGGTAAAAGAGAAGAGGTCATCGAGGAGGCAGAGGCATTACTGAATTCATTTGAACCGGTTTATAAAACCATGTGGCTTTCCATGATGGGGTCCAAGCTTGGGCTGGCAGATCCCCAAAAAGAGGATGAAAAACTGATCACCGACCTGCTCGACTGGATGCACAAAACCAAAGCCGATTTTACAAATACTTTTTGCCACTTAGGTAAAGCGGAACTTTCCGAAAACGAGTTATTTAAAACTGATAATTTTGAAATTTGGCATACCCGCTGGCAGGAACGACTGAAAAAAGAACCCAAAGGCCTCGACTCCTCCTTATCTTTGATGGGCACCGTCAACCCCGCAGTTATTCCCCGCAACCATAAAGTGGAGGAAGCCCTGACTGCTGGAGAGCAGGGTGACATCGAACCTTTCAAGCGCCTCCTTCAGGCCATTGAACAACCTTATGAAGACGGAGATCATCTGCTCCCCTACCAGGCTCAACCGAAACAAACAGAGAAAGTCTACCAGACATTTTGCGGAACATAAGGAATCCCCGCGATTATCATACCGCCCCTGGCGGTATCCCCATCACTTAAGGGTTATTACTTAAAATATTGCCCCACCCTCTGTGGCTTCAATTACCATAGAATTTCTTAATCTCTTGACGGTAATCACAGCATACACCTTGATTGATTCATGAAGTTAATCAGCACTTTCATCCTCTTTTCAAGTTTTGTCTTATGGGCCCAAAAAAAGCCAAATATTCTTTTCATATTTACGGATGACCACGCCTATCAGGCCGTAGGTTCCTACAATTCCTGGCTCAAGGATTATTGCCCAACCCCCCATATCGATTCGCTGGCCCGGGATGGGATGCTTTTCGAGCAGTGTTATGTAACCAATTCAATTTGCGGTCCGATGAGAGCGGCAATCCAGACCGGGAAATACTCCCATGCCAACGGCTTCCTGGTAAATGGAAATCAGTTCGATGGCACCCAGCAAACCTTCCCCAAATTACTCCGAAAGGCAGGATACGCCACCGCAGTGGTTGGGAAGTGGCACCTGGGGACTCATATGGCCCCACAAGGATATGACTACTCTGAAGTTCTGATCGGCCAGGGACCCTATTACAACCCACGGATGCGATTGGATAAAGATGGGGACGGTAAGCATGATGAAATCATCAGGCATGTGGGTTACACCACGGATATCATCACTGACCGTGCCCTCAATTGGATGAAAAACAAACGGGACAAAGAAAAGCCATTCATGCTTATGTACCAGCACAAGGCACCCCACCGAAACTGGCAGCCCGGACCCAAGTATCTCAATAAATATGACGATGTCACCCTGCCCGAGCCTGCGACTCTTTTTGATGATTACAAAGGTAGAACCCTGGCCGCTTACCAACAGGACATGACCATTGCTGAAACCATGAACCATGGGGATTTAAAATTGCATACCCCTAACAACCTCACGCCCCCGCAAAGAAAGATTTGGGAAGCCGCCTACAAACCAAAAAACCAAGACTTCAGAAAAGCCAACCTCCACGGGAAAGACTTGGTGCGTTGGAAATACCAGCGTTATGTAAAAGATTACCTCCGTTGCATTGCCTCCGTGGATGACGGAGTCGGGCAAATGCTTGCCTACCTCAAGGATGCGGGACTGGAAAAAGACACCATTGTAATCTACTGCTCGGATCAGGGGTTTTACCTGGGCGAACACGGCTGGTTTGATAAGCGATGGATGTATGAGGAATCCCTGCGTACTCCCATGCTGGTCCGCTGGCCCGGGGTGGTCAAACCCGGGAGCCGGAATGCGGACATTGTATCTCCGATTGATTTTGCCAGTACCTTCTGCGAAGTGGCAGGTATTGATTCACCCAAAGATCTGCATGGTCACTCCATAGTCTCCCTGCTCCAGGGAAAAACCCCAAAAGACTGGCGAAAAAGTTTTTATTATCATTATTACGAATACCCAGGCTCTCACTATGTGAGAAGACACTATGGAGTCGCAGATGGTCGCTATAAATTAATTCATTTCTATGAAAAGGATGTCCAGCAGTGGGAACTGTTCGACCTCAAAAGTGATCCCTCTGAAATGAAGAGTGTTTATGGTACGGCCAAATATATGGAAACTCAGAACCGGCTTGTTCGGCAGCTGGCAATTCATCGGCAGGAATTGGGTGTACCCCCGACAGACCCACCTCACTCCATTATTAAAAGACCGCCACACCGGGAGAGAACCCCCACCGCCCCGCCCCAATAGCGGATCGGGCGAGGCAATTCCAAGATAAGCCCCCACTCATCTTTTCCCGTACACACTCACCAGCAGTACAAAAAAGCAAAGTGTCAGGTTAAAAAGAGGGATTTGTAATGCGGATGGAAGGGAGTACACAATTGCCGTTGCCGGTGTCCATACCATCCAGGTGGTCAGGTTAAAGATGATCATCTTATTCCAAAATTCTCCTACTTTCTTTTCCCGCTTCCACCTGCGTATCGAGTACCCCGCCTCTTTCCACCCGTAAAACAAGGCAGTGATCGGAGTGGCCCAGATCACACAGTAAACAAATTGGTCCACAAAGACCTTGCAGGCGATGGTCTTCCAGTCAACACCCTGCCCAAAAAGAAATGCCTGCAGGCGGTAAAAGGCATCCACATCCATTCCGCGCAATGCCCAGTAGCCCACAAAAACCGACCCCATACCCCAGGCACTCCCCAGGCGGTCTCTTCCACTCACGCGCATAAAAACATAAGGAATCAGCCCACCAAACAAAGCGGTCGATACCGCGGAGTAAGCGTAACCATAGGTCATTTTCAACTGAATGATTTGCTCAAACCAGGGGCGGGAGCCTTCCACATAGTAAAAACAAACAACCATCAATAAGCCAAAAAACCATAGAAATAAACCAGGGATAAAATTTTGCCGAAGAGCCAAAAAGATTTGTTGCTTCATGCCCTCCCTCCTACTCGCTCGTTACAATATGCCCGCATCCGTTTCACGATAAATGATTACCCCGAGGATTCGATGCAAATCGTACATTCCCCTGCTTACTTTTCCATAATATCATACAAATATTAATCCTTGATAGCGGGGATTAATTATTTTTAACTTTTATAAAACCAGCCAGCCCACTCCTTCATGAATATCTATGTCCACAAAGATGGTACCCAGTACGGTCCCTACACCCTTGAACAACTGCAGCAATATGTCCAAAAGGGATCCTTCACTGTCCAGGACCAAGCCTGTTACGATGGACAAAACTGGGTAACGGTTGCCCAGGTCCCCGGCATCAGCCAGGCTGCCACCCCCCAAGCCCAACCTGCTGCCCCGCAAGCCAAGGCTACACAAGCAGCTCCTCAAAGCGCCCAGGCTGCCACCCCCCAAGCCGCCTCTCCTGCTCGCTCCAAAAAGAAAATTATCATCTGGAGTTCTATTGCAGTGGTCGCCCTGGCTGCCATCATCACCACCCTGCTGATTATTTTTACCGGAGAGGAAACCGAAGGTCAGGAAGAGGAAAAAAGCGAACTTGAGGGGAGGCAAACAGAGTCAGGCACGGAGGGAAATAATCCCGATGACCTGGCTGGCACCCCCGCACCCGAGGAGAAATCTCTCCCAAGTATTCCCCTGCTCTCCCGCATCCCTGCCGATGCCGGTATGGTCTTTCTTACCCGGCTCGATGAACTCCTGAGTAAAGGAGGAGACGATATCCTTTCCCTTCTCCCCCCTGGCATTCCTCCGATGGTGGGCAATATAATCAAAGAACCTGCCACTGTCGGGCTTGACCTGTCTGAACCCCTCCAGGCACATTTATCACCCGCTGAGGGCCAAGCAGAGCAATTCACCCTTGGGTTTGCCGGGAAATTATCGGACCGGGAAAAGTTTAAAAACACCTTTGAGCTTGTGGCCAACCAGCCAAAACCCACCCAAAAAGATGGATACGAGCTCTATAAAATTGAGGGAAATGAAAGCCTGGCCATCGGTCCCGATTTTTTCTACCTCTGCCTTACGGAAAGCCCAGTCTTAGCCGAATCTGCCCTGATAAAATTTATGAAGGCGGATGGATCGGATGGCTTACTAGGCAGCAAGGAAAGCTTCTCCTCTTTAAGCCAGGAAAAACATGATATGAGTTTATGGTTTGGAGGAGAATCCATTTGGGAGTCCGCAAGTTTTCCCGAGATCGATCACTTGAATACGGAGAGCCTCAAGGGAAGCGAAGGACAACTTACCCTCAATTTTGAAGCCGGGGAAATGCGGATGGACATCCTTTTAAAAACCCCCAACGATGAACTCGTTTACGGGAAAGGGGAATTTTCCGACGGGATCCTAAAATTAACCCCATCCGATGCAATTTTTTCACTTGGCTTCGCGACCAACCTTCCCAAATTTATAAAATACCTCGAAAAAGATATCATCCCCGAGTTTGAGGATGAATTCAACCTGGATCAACCCATTGCTGAACTCGGCAACTTAAGCATACGGGATGTCATCAACACCTTCACCGGAGAATTCATGCTCTCGCTTACCGATATCAAAATGCCCGACCCCGCCTCCCTGGCCGATGCTGCCCAGGATGACCCATTTGGAGATATTGAAATGGAGGACATGGACGCTCTCCCCAGCCCTGCAGGCTCCGGGGATGCAGCTTTGCCCATAATGGACCCAACCGCCATGCTCATGGCGGCCATGCCCAAGCCCGAGTTTATCTTAGGGGCATCTATCGACACTGAGAAATGGGCCACCCTCAAAGCCTCCCCCCCCTTTGCCATGGGGCTGGGACTGGCCATGATGCAAGGCTATGCGGTTACCGAAAAAGATGACTTTCTCATTGTCGCCAGCAAGGACCATATCGAAGCTTCCCAATCTGGCTCGGTGGCCAACCCGGTATCGGGGGGCTCCATGCCTGTGTATAAGGAAAATGATTTTGTAATGATTTTCAAAGTTGAGCCCCTTCTCGACATGGGACTGCCCATCCCACCTGGTGAGGCCATGGACATGATCAAGGAAATCTCCCACTTGGAAGCCTCCTCCAACTCCGGCAAAAATAACGGCACCGGAACTCTTCGGCTGGTGTTTACCGATTCCGACAAAAACTCCCTCGGCACCCTTTTAAAAATCATCTCCAAGACCATCTTTCACATTTCCGAGGGACCCAAGAAATAAGAACAGACAGCCTTCCCTGAGAGCAGGAGGAAACCTGCTGAGCCACAAATCCCACATCACCCTGGTTCCTGATTCCGTGATTGGAGAAATCTTTTTTTTCCACCATGATTGAATTTTCATATGAAGGAAGATGATCAGGAGATAGAAATAATCGAGACAGCAGCCCAAGAGGAAGAACCCTGGTGTCTGCACTGTCATAATTTTTCTGACTACCGGAAAAAA
>CBFIFQ010000024.1:0-27238 GCA_965661905.1 Opitutales bacterium | reverse complement strand
AATTAAAAGGAATTTAAAAAATATTTCATTTTTAAAAGCCGATGCGTTTGAGTTACTTGAATCTTTGCCTTCAGATATAACAATTCAAAATTGTTTTATAATGTATCCTGATCCTTGGCCAAAAAAAAGACATCACAAAAGAAGATTACTCAACGAAAGATTTTTAGAATTATTAGCTACAAAGTGTAAGAAATCATCCAAACTGTTTTTTATGACTGACCATGATGACTATTTTTTTTCTTCACAAAATATGATTCTTGATTCTAATTTCTGGTCTTTGAAAGTGGAAAAATGGCCACACGCAGCAAAAAGTTTTTTTCAAGATTTATTACCACAAAATAATTTTTTTGTTGCGGACTATCAAGTGGTATAACTCATGCTAATAGCTTAATTAAGTGAAGATTAGAGATGGTTTGTTTTCATTGAATTACATCGTTGTTGTTTGACCAAAATTTATTCTTTGCTTAGGAATACTACTTTTTTATCTTGAAGCCATTAGCCCTAGTTATCGTTTTTTTATTTTCATTCATCCAGCTTTTTGCAGCTGGAGATGGGGTGCACCTTAAGGCAGAATCATTTTTCAACATTGCGGGTATCCCTGTTACCAACTCCATGGTTACGAGTTGGGTTGTTTCACTATTTATAATTTTAATCGTGAAAACTTTGGTTGGTAGGCCTCAACTTATACCCAGCAAAGGTCAAATAATTGTTGAATCTGTTGTTTCAGGACTCAGAGGAATATTAGAACCCATTGTTGGCAAAAAAGTTTTCTTTCCATCATTTTGGCTTCTTAGCGGACTTTTTATTTTTATAATTGTTCAAAATTGGTCAGGCCTTCTTCCAGGGGTTGGCACTATCGGCTATGGTAGTACCATTGATGATCACTTTAGTGTAAGCAAACCATTAATACGGCCTGGGAATGCCGATATTAATATGACTTTGGCCCTCGCATTGGTTGCAAATCTTTTTTGGGTCTACTTTATCATTAAATACGCTGGTTTTAAGGCCATTATTAAAGATTGGTTTGGAAACAAAGCGGACAGAAAAGAAGTTCATTTTCTTATGTTTGCCTCGTTATCATTAATTTTCATTGCTGTAGGTTTTATTGAAGTACTTTCTATTGTTTTTCGTCCTGTCTCCTTGACCTTCAGATTATTTGGCAATGTGTTTGGTGGCGAAAGCTTGCTTCACAGCATGTTTTATCTGGCCCCTCAAATAAATTGGTTTCTGCCTGTACCTTTTTACTTTATGGAAGTTTTAATTGGGCTCGTTCAGGCTCTTGTTTTTATGCTCCTCGTGGCAGTCTACATTGGATTAATCTGCAACCACGAAGAAGGAGACAACCATTAACTTTTCGCTTCGTGACTATAAACTTAATTGTAGGCGGGCGCTCACCATCATAAACTCAAATCATTATAAATTATGTACGATATACTAGCACAAGCAGAACAAGTCTCACAAATTTCCGGTAGCATTCAAGGAGCCCTCGGTTGCCTAGGTGCTGCCATTGGCGTGGGAATCGTCGGAATGAAAGGCGTTGAAGCTGTAGGACGCAATCCTGATGCAGGTGGAAAGATTTTGGTTCAATCCATCCTCGGTATGGCACTTGCCGAAGCGGTCGCCTTTTATTCTTTGTTCCTGTAATCATCACTTGGAGCGGGCATGACAACATTAGCTAGTATTACGGATACCGCACAAGGTATTGCTAACACCTTTGGTGTAGATTGGCCAATGCTTGTTGCCCAATCCATCAATTTTTTAATCGTTGCATTCGTAATTTGGAAATTTGCATTTCGAAATGTACTCTCAACTATAAAGGAAAGAGAAAAGCAAATTGCTGATTCCTTGAAAAATGCTGATCGAATTAAACTCGAATTAGAAGAAACAGAAAAAAAGCAGCAGGAAACCTTACAGGAAGCTTCATTATCTGCGAAGAAGACCGTCACGGAAGCTCAAGACAAAGCGAAAGCCTTCATTGAAGAACAAAAAGAAGACGCCCGCAAACAAGCGGAGGAAATAATTGCCAAGGCCAAGTCAGCCATGGAACAAGAGAGAGAAAAAGTACTGAAAGAAGCACGGGAGGAAATTGCATCCTTAGTTATTCTAACCACTACTAAAGTGCTTCAGAAAGACCTCAGCGATGATGAAAAGTCTAGGTTTTCTAAATCCGCTATCGATAGTCTTAAACTTAGTAACTAAAATCGTATGCCTGCATCCTCCAAGCATAAAACATTAGCCAAAAGCCTGCTAGGTTTAAGCTTAGACGAGCATGGTCATATTGTTGAAAGCAAAGTGAAGGAAATACTTTCCAGCTTAAAAGACTCGAAGATATCTGGACTAAGATCACTCCTGCGCTACTTTTATACTGAAGTCCGCCTCCACGAATACACTTATCACGCCATTGCAGAAATTGGATGCAAGGACGATCCCAGTATTACTAATTCCATCATTCAAAAACTTGAAGTTAGTGTTGGTAAAAACATAAGGCTTACCATCACCGAAAACCCGAAAATTATTTCTGGTTGCCGAATACGCTTAAAAGATGATGTCTACGAAGACACCGTGAGTAACAGGCTGCATAAACTAGAAAAATCATTTCACTAATTCACAATAAAAATTCATGAGTTCTATCACTGATCTTATCCGCAAGGAAATTGAAAACCTCTCTACTGACGCAACCCGGACCAATGTTGGGACGATTACAACTCTCGCAGATGGAGTTGCTAAAGTTGAAGGACTTTCAAAAGTCATGTTTAACGAAATGGTTGAGTTCCCAAATAACATCTTGGGAATTGCCCTGAACCTTGAAGAAGACTCGGTTGGGTGCGTACTTCTTGGTGACACTAGTTCATTAAAAGAAGGGGATGAAGTCCGAACAACAGGAAAACTACTTTCAGTTCCAGTTGGTAAAGAATTGCTCGGTAGGGTTGTAGATGCAGTGGGTAGACCCATTGACGATAAAGGAGCTATCAACTCAGAGCAAAGCTCACCTGTTGAAAAAATTGCCCCCGGTATTATTCCTAGGAAATCTGTGGATCAACCATTACAAACCGGTATTATGGCTGTCGATTCCATGGTTCCCATCGGGCGAGGTCAACGAGAACTCATTATTGGCGATAGATCAACTGGTAAAACCACCATTGCGATCGATACAATAATCAACCAAGCCAAGATTAACAAACAAGGTGAAAAGTCTGGTGATCCCGACTTTAGGGCTGTTTATTGTATTTATGTTGCAGTAGGACAAAAGAATTCAAACATCGCTCGTACCATAAAGATTCTCGAGGAAGCAGGTGCACTTGAATATGTAATTATCGTGTCTGCACCTGCTGCCGATAATCCAGCGAATCAATACTTAGCACCTTATTCAGGTTGTGCAATGGGGGAATGGTTCATGGAAAATGGTATGGATGCCTTGATTGTCTATGATGACTTGTCTAAACATGCTGTCGCTTACCGACAAATTTCCCTTATTTTAAAACGGCCCTCTGGAAGAGAAGCCTACCCAGGTGATGTATTCTATCTCCATTCCCGTCTACTAGAGAGATCCGCAAGACTGAATGAGCACAGTGGAAATGGTTCACTCACCGCACTTCCTATCATTGAAACTCAAATGGGCGATGTTTCCGGTTATATACCGACAAATGTGATATCAATCACAGATGGTCAAATCTTCTTGGAAACCGATCTTTTCAACAAAGGAATCAGACCCGCTGTGTCAGTTGGATTATCAGTTTCACGAGTTGGATCTGCCGCCCAAATCAAAGCTTACAAAAAGGTGGCAGGCAAAGTTAAACTAGAACTAGCTCAGTTTCGTGAACTTGCTGCTTTTTCGCAGTTTGAATCTGACTTGGATGCTTCAACCAAAGCAAGATTAGATCGTGGAGCTCGTATTGTGGAAATGTTCAAACAAGGTGCATACTCACCGATTCCCGTCGAAGTGCAGACCGCCATCATGTGGGGTATCCAAAATGACTTCTTTGATTCAATCTCAGTTCAAGACATTGGCCGAGCTGTTCAAAGCCTCAAGGAATATTTATCTACCCAAGGCAAAGAAGCATGTGAGGAAATTTACTCAACGGGTAAACTTGAAGATTCAACAGTCCAAAAGCTTAGGGTTGCCCTAGATGATTGGAAGCGGACATTTGCTTAATAAAGGTTAACTTTTATCTATAATGGCCTCCTCCAAAGACATTCGTAATAGAATAAAAGGTGTAAAAAGCACTAGGCAAATTACGCGTGCCATGCAGATGGTTGCTACATCCAAGATGAAGAAGGCTCAAGACAGTGCTAAGTCTGGCAGACCTTACGCATTACTGCTCTCAGATATTATTGTTTCTATTGCTGATGAATTTGAAGAAATTACCAGCTCTCATTTTGTACAAAAACCAATAAAACACAGAGGTATCCTCGTAATTGGCACAGACAAAGGTCTTTGCGGGGGACTGAACAGCAATTTATTTCGGCAATTATCAGACATTGATAGTTCTGCTAAATTTGTAGCCATTGGCAAACGGGCAACTCAATATCTTAGTCGAACACACAAAGATTTATTAGCAGATTTTACATTACCTGATAAACCGACCTTTTCTGATGTCAGAAAAATTGTTGATTTTCTCCTACGAAGTTATGATGAGGGGAGAATCGATACCATAGAGGTTCTATTCACAAGTTTCATTAATACATTACAGCAAGAGCCCGAACTCGTTAGACTCTTTCCTCTTAACAGTCTTGATGAAATGAATGAAAAGCTTCACCAAAGATTTGGTTCTCTTGAGCATGAAGTGCCTAAAGACGACCGGGAAATAATTATTGAGGACCGGGATAAAATTCTCGCTGAAATTTCTTCTTTATACCTGAAACAGGAAATCTTTCAACTCATACTAGAAGCACAGGCTTCTGAGCATAGTGCAAGGATGGTTGCAATGAAAACCGCTACCGATAATGCGGGTAACCTCATCGATGACTTAACCCTTCAATACAACAGAGCAAGACAAGCTGCTATTACCCAGGAGATTTTGGAAATATCTGCAGCTGCCTTCTCTGATTAATTTCAATTCTCTTCTACCACCATGGAAAATAATAACTCAAAATCTGGAAAAATTATTCAAGTAATTGGCGCTGTTGTAGACGCTGAGTTCCCCGCGGGTGCCACTCCTGAGATATATGATGCTCTTGAAATATCGTACAAAATTGCGGGCTCTGACACCGAAAGAAAACTTGTTCTAGAAACTCAACAACATTTGGGTGACAATCGAGTTCGAACCGTAGCAATGTCTTCAACTGAAGGAATTGTCAGAGGAATGAATGTGATCAACACAGAAGCTCCGATTTCTGTACCTGTAGGTGAAAAAGTTCTTGGTAGAATTTTTAATGTCACGGGTGATACTGTTGATAATAAGGGACCTTGTGGTAACGAAGAAACCCGTCCCATCCATCGACAGGCCCCCACTTTGATGGAGCAAGACACAGAAGCCAACATCCTTGAAACTGGGATTAAGGTAATTGATTTGATTTGTCCTTTCATCAAAGGCGGAAAAGTAGGAGCTTTTGGTGGTGCTGGTGTTGGTAAAACTGTGGTTATCATGGAACTTATCAACAACATTGCTAAGGCCCACGGAGGTTACTCTGTATTCGCCGGGGTAGGGGAGCGTTCCCGTGAAGGTAATGACTTGTACCAAGAAATGTCAGAAGCAGGAGTTATCAATCAGGAAGATATTTCTAAATCCAAAGTGGCCTTGGTTTATGGCCAAATGAATGAACCACCAGGTGCCCGTATGAGGGTGGCTCTTTCAGGCCTGTCAATGGCTGAGTATTTTCGAGATGAAATGGGCCAAGATGTTTTGCTTTTTGTGGATAATATTTTCCGGTTCTCTCAAGCTGGTTCTGAAGTTTCTGCTCTCCTTGGTCGATCTCCTTCCGCTGTTGGATATCAACCAACTTTATCGGAAGAAATGGGTAATTTGCAGGAACGAATCACATCAACTCACAAAGGATCAATTACCTCATTCCAAGCGGTTTATGTACCTGCGGATGATTTAACCGATCCAGCACCTGCCAATACTTTTGCTCACCTTGACTCAACCATTGTGCTTGAGCGCTCTATCGCAGAGCTTGGAATTTATCCTGCCGTTGACCCACTTGCCTCCGTTTCCAATGCTTTATCACCAGATATTGTAGGTGAGGAACATTTTAAAGTAGCCAGAGGTGTACAGGAAGTTCTTCAGTCTTACAAAGACCTGCAAGATATAATAGCCATCCTTGGACTTGATGAATTGTCTCCTGAACAAAAACAAGTTGTTTTCAGAGCACGGAAAATCCAAAAGTTTCTTTCTCAACCTTTTCATGTAGCGGAAGTTTTTACGGGTGTATCCGGAGAGTATGTCTCTGTTAAAGACACCATTCGTGGGTTTAAAATGATTCTAGACGGTGAACTCGATGAAATTGAAGAAAATGATTTCTACATGAAAGGCGGTATAAATTCTGTTTTAAACAGGGAAGAATCATAACCTATCTTTTGGTATGCCAATCTCATTAGAAATTGTTACCCCAAGTGAAGTTGTCTACTCCGAGGAGGTTGATCATGTCGTCATACCCACATCAAGAGGAAAAATTGATGTCCTCCCACACCATGTGCCAATTATTGACACCCTTTCAGCAGGTGACATTAAAGTAGTAAAAGAAGGTATAACCCAATACCTAGCAGTAGGTTCCGGATTTGTTGAAGTTTATGGCGAAAAGGTTTCTCTTTTAACAGATCAAGCAATCGATATTAGCAACTCTGATGAAGCCGAAATTGAAGAAGCTGTTAATCGGGCTTCGGAAGCCCTTCAGGAAGCCAAACAGAATAATTTCGACCAATCGCAAATCGATAAATTAGAAGCAGCGGCACGATTTGCCTTTGCTAAAAAAGTAGCAAAGGCTAAGGCGAGGTAGTCTCTTGACTGTCCCTTGCCTTTTGTTAATCTAAAAATTTTAACGGGCCCGTAGCTCAGCGGTTAGAGCAGGGGACTCATAATCCCTTGGTCCTCGGTTCAAATCCGAGCGGGCCCACCATACTCCTAATGTTGCTTACCTTCAGGCTGCTTTTTGAATACCATGGGCAATATTCATGTGAAGAATTTTGTCTCTCCTCAATCTTGCCACAATGATGTTTTTTGTCTTAAGGGATTTTCTTCGCCTCTCAGCAGTCACTGGGGAAGGGTAAACTGTATAGTGTACCCACCAGGTACCGTTATTATTCCACAGGTGGTGGTTTAAGTTCGAGTCGTTAACACGAAGAGCCAATTTTTCATGGCACTGATTGATATTTTTCATTGTGCATATTTCCTTTTACTATGCACGCTTACTTACTCGAGGAGTAGAAGAGCGCTATTTTCGGTTGAGCCAGAACCGCACATCCCGGTGTGTCGACCATGTACCACCGTAGAAGCTCTCGCACTCGGTTGGTAACTCCAATGGAGTTGTCTTTGGATGTAGCAAATGGCAGATAAAAAGAACAAACGCTATAATATTAGTGAAAATTCCATTTTGGCAACTTTTTCTTATGTCATAATAAAGCCAGAAGTTTACCAATTATTTTCTAAGACAATTTTACCGATTGCTTGACTACTTTCCCAGCATTGATGGGCTTTCCCTACATTTTCAAAAGAAAAAACTTCTGGATGGATAAGGGGATTAATCTTACCTTGATCTACAAAAGCAGCGATTTCCTGCAAAATCTGTCCGTGTTTCTCACGATGTTGATTTTGCAACAAGGGAAGCAGCATAAAAACAACATGCAGGCTTAAACTTTTCATATGCATTAAAGTTAAATCATGACTTGCTCGTGCCGCAATGGATACAACTGTTCCATATTCTCTGGCAGCTTGAAAAGATTGATCCAAACAACAACCTCCAACCGTATCCAAGACAAGATCATAAAAGCAGCCTTGAGGCAGGTTTTGTAGAAATTGACCAGGTTTCTCACGGCTATAATGAAGGATATCATCTGCACCTAAAGCTCTTGCTATTTCAGCTTTTTTAACATTCGATATGCTGACATGGGTTTCTGCACCCATTGCTTTTGCCAATTGCAATGCTAGGTGACCAACCCCTCCTGTGCCCGCATGAATTAAAACTTTTTGATTTGGTGAAATTCTCCCGCGATCCACTAACGCATTCCAGGCAGTTATTGAAACCAAAGGTAAAGCCGCAGCCTCAATCATCGATAGTCTGACCGGCTTCTTTGCAATGAGTCTTGAGTCTGCGAGTGCATATTCTGAAAGCACTCCAGGCATATGACTAAACCCACCGATACATCCATAGACTTCATCTCCTACTTTAAAATCCTTCACTTTATCTCCGACTTCCCTAACAATTCCTGAAACATCCCCATGCAAAACTCCAGGCAAATTTGGTGCAACACCGGGCAGCAAACCATTGCGGATCTTGCAGTCGACAGGATTTACGCTCGAGGCGCATACTTGGATGATAACTTTATCATTTTCTAACTTAGGTTCTGGGATTTCAGCAGGCAGAAAACTGGAGTTACTTCCGTATTCTTTAAGAATAATTGCTTTCAATTTAATTGATTAGTTTGATTGATAATTTCGTGGAAAAGAAACCCTCTCATGCTTACATCAAACAACTCAATAGTAGAGCACTAATAATGTAGGTTCATTACCTTAATATTTTTTAATGCTGGTTTTAAATTTGATTCTTAGAACTAAAACCAACAACTTTACTTCATGAGTCATAGTAAAGTAAATAGACGGCGTTTTCTCCACTCCTCTACCCTTGGAGTAAGCAGTGGTATTCTAGCCTCTTCCTCTTTTCCATTCCTTTCAATTGCCTCAACCAAAGCCTCTTCCGATCGCTTACAATTTGGAGCAATTGGAGTCGGGGGGAGAGGTGCAAGTATTGCCAACAGTGCTCGCCGACTTTCAGATATTGTGGCGGTGTGTGACCTTGACACCCAAAGAATCGATCGGGTTAACAAATCCTTGACCAAAGGCAAGGCTACCGGGTATCAAGATTATCGAAAGGTACTCGACCGTAAGGATATTGATTTTGTCACCATTGGCACAACTGATCATTGGCATACCCGTATTGCCATCCATGCCATGCGGGCGAATACTCGTAATAAAAATATGTTGTAATACTTCAATTATCAAAGTCTTATTTGGCCAGATTAATAGTAGGCAAAATCTAAAGATTTGATTTTACACTATCTGATTTCAGCCTAGTCAAATTCATCTTAAGTCCATACCTTGACAAAAGAGGTTTCATTGCCAAAGCCCAGACACCATACCCTTGATCATTTAAATGCAATAAGTCTTTTTTAAAAAGGGATTTATTCTGTTTACTATTTTCAGTTAAAAAAAGGGGATTCAGATCAAAAAAAGATACTCTTTTGCCATCAACAAATTGAGGTAAAATCGCATTAATAGCTTTAACTTTATCATTTTCTGGACCTGATTGACGCGGAAGAACGGATATGATCACAACCTCTGATTCCGGCAATCGATCTTCCACTTCAGCCACGATTGCCTTGATACCGAGAATAATATCTTCAATTTTGTCAGGTGGATACAATTCTTTACTCTCATGAATATTGTTGGTGCCAATCATCAGGGTGACAAGGGTAGGAGAAATTCCATCAATAGCCCCGTTTTGAATACGCCAAAGTACATTTTGCGTACGATCTCCTGGAAACCCGAGATTTAGAAGATTCGCATCGGAAAATATATCAGGATATTTGCTCCATGCATGAGTAATCGAGTCACCGATCATGACAAAATCTACCTTTCTATTCTTTGCCTCCATAAGTTTCTCCTCATGAAGTTTGGGCATAAACTTTTTTAGTGTGGAGGGCACAGGAATCACTGTTGAAGGTGGTTCCCCTAAAATCGAAATGGGAATCGAGCAAATAAAAAGTATCGCTGTGTAAGTGATATAATTTTTAAAAATCATCTGACCTATATGTAGTGTTTATACTTAGATTAAATATAAAAACCAACATATCACCAAGGTTTAATGTTTTAGCAACGAAAAGTTAAAGTAATTTATACTTAATCTCAAACTCGCCGGGGGTAGGGGGTTAGGCTGGAACGACTTTTTTCCTTCCCGCAGTTAGTCGGATAAAAGAATTGCAAGCTAATCCTTACTTCTCCCAACCGCGATCAGCCTTGATTCGACTAAGGATAATCATCGATTCCTCCGCACTTTGTGTAAGTAAAGGCCCGCTCAATGGAGCCATTGACAAAGCCACAAAAGTGACCCATTTATAAGTTGGTATTCCAAGTCTTTTTTTCGTTTCAAAAGGTCATTCATCAGACCGGTCATTTGGCATTTTATACATAGGGTTCTTGGCTTTAATCTTACCTAGGGGTAAGCCGTGAACGACGAAAGACATGCTTCTCAAGTTCTCTTCCTTCTTCGTTGATCAGGCGAAATGTCACTTCAGGATCGGGTATGCTCATCTCGAATGTGAACTCACCAAAAGCTCTCAAACCTCCTTTATAGCCAAAAATCTGTGCAGTGTTGTCGGGGGCAAAAGCTTCTGGTCCAGGGACGCCACCAAGAGTAGCAGCTTCAAACTCATACAGCTTGAAACCAGAAGGCCGTTCAATCTGAAAGCCGCGGGCACCATGACGATCACCGCTCAAAAGCAGCACGCCACCAATCTGATTCTTCTCGATGAAATCAAATATCTTCTCACGCCCCGGAATATCCCAACTGCCCCATGAGTCCTTTGCCTTGGACATGTAGTCACTCCACATCGTTCCACTCGTAAGAATGATAAACTTGGCCTTGGATGCACTTAGGGTTTCGAAGAGCCACCGCATCTGTTCATCACCCAGAAAAGATCCCTGCTGGTTACGGCGCTCCCACTGTCTACAGGAGCGGGTGTCGAGCATGATGATCTCAACATCACCAATCACGGTATTGAAGTAAATACCGCGGTCATTCACATCTGTAGGAGGGTTGTTCCAGTTATTCTTCCATACCCGTCTTAGGGCGTTGCGCGTATTGTTTTCGATCTGACCTTTCTGGAGACCTGATTTGTCATTGTTCAGGTAATCGTGATCATCCCAACTACTATAGACGGGAACGCTGGCACAAAACTGACGCCATGGTTTGGATGCATCACGTAAAAGGTAGTCGGCATAGTGCATGTTAAGTTTAGCTTCACGGTCATCCACCGCTAGATCACCAAGCAAAAGCATGGCATGATTGCCCCGTTCAGCAATCAGCTTCATCAGGTTGGGATTGTGAATGCCAATCTTGTGAAAACAGGAACCAAAAGCGATACGAAGCGTATCTTCGGTATTGGAGAGGGGAGCGGTCTGAAAAGAGCCTGTGCCAAGAATATGCCCCCTCCTGTTCACTATCTGGTAGGTGTACTCGGCATTCGGCTGTAATTCCCTCATTACGACCCGAACGCCGATACCAGGTTCTGGGACTTTGACAAGATAGCTCCTTTTCTCATTTCCGCTCATGACTTGAACTGTCAGAACTTCTGCGGTGACTGGACGAAACCAGACAGAAATCCCTGTCTCGGTCACATCTCCCAGCATCGGTCCACTGATCAGAGAAATTCCTGCTTTTCTGGCGGCTTCAATAATTCTTGGATGGCTAGGTGTGGCGGTAGAAGCATCAGCAAGGATTTGTCGGGCCGCCAGATAGAAAGTGCGCCTTTCTTTAGGCAGGCGACCAAAACTGTCCAGGAGATAAGTATCAATTTCCAGATCGCCTTTGTGTGCTTGCTGAAGAGAGACCTCATGGGTGGGCTTTACCGGCGCTTCTCCCTGACACAATGAGAATGAGAGCCCACAGATTACAACAAGAAACAGAGCACTCATCCGATTGGGCTTTCTCATATTAGTCATTCAGTATTTTTAAATTCAGTTAAAGGTGCATGATCGACAGGCATCGCCGTGGTTGAGTTGCTCGCCACTAAATTTAATCTTGGTGATAAGTGGAGCTGATTCGCACCAAGTACCCAGCCGTAAAATCGTTCGATTTCTAAAAAAGAAAAGCTGGTAATACAAATCTCCATTTTGAAAGATCGAATAGCTTTTGTGATCGAATTCATAATACTGCACATGGATTGGTAAACAAACCTATTGGGCTTTAGCTGGGTTACGATGAAATTTGACTGCAACTAAGAAAAAAATCGCAGTCATTCCGAAAGCCCATCCTTCTAAAATAATATTGATGATAAATGCTAAGGGTGATCCATAACCATCAGCCCTCTCAATACCACCTTCTTTTATAACAAATATAATTCTTTTGCATATCGTGAATAGCCAGGCAGTGCCTAATAGTAAAGAAATTGCCGCCAAAGCTTTTTTAGGCATGTAGAACCCCTTATTTAGACGATATCCAAATAAACCAAGAACCAAAAAAGCAAGAGCACATACCACACCATCAAAAACAAACCCCGCCTTCAAACTTACAACTGAGATGTAACTAAGGACGGGCAGGTAGACGACCAATAAAAAAAGTGGTATGACTTGTTTAGCTATCATTATTTGTAATTCCTAACGATTGTAATCACCCATACAATTTTACCGCTTCGCCGTGCAAAACCTTGTTTGGGGTCTTTCTAATCTTCAATTGCCAGATCATTAGGTGTCAACTTGTGCTCGAAAACCAGTCCATTATTCGCTGAAAAGGAACGGTAAATGACTGCTATGTTCTTGTCGGATGCGGGGCGAAATTCTATTTCACTGTACATACCTAAAACGATGATTCATTCCTATGGAAGTCAAAAGGAAAACAACATGCAATTGGCATTTATTCAGCTAACATCATAGCACACCAACCGCCTGACGGCAGCCGCATGTTGTCTCGGAGTTAAAGGCTCTAATCACCTGAAAAATTCGACTCTGGGCAGGAGCTCTCCCCCATACTGCGGCAGAGACTACCCAAATTTTATAAACCCATGCCATGAAGAAAGCCTTTATATATGGATCGCTTCACCATGTACTGAAGCAGCCGCTTCAGCCAAGGCTTCACTCATGGTAGGATGGGCGTGAATGGTCTGGTGAATCTCATCGACCGTCGCTTCCAGTTTCATCCCCAACCCATATTCAGTGATCAGCTCGGTGGCATCCGATCCAATAATATGAGCACCTAAGATTTCCCCGTACTCCTCACCCACGATAATTTTTACAAATCCTTCTGAGTGGTTTGCAGCCACAGCCTTGCCTGATGCGGCAAAGGGGAATTTTCCAATCTTATACGCCAAACCTGCTTCCTTCGCTTTTTCCTCCGTAAGCCCAATGCTGGCTACCTGAGGCTGACAATAGGTGCAGCCAGGAAAAGCATCAATTGGTATCGGCTTCGCATGACCAAACATTCCATTAACTGCTTGAATTGCCCTAAATGTGGCAACATGGGCAAGCCAAGGTGGGCCAACGATATCTCCTGCTGCATAAATATTTTTTTCTGAGGTTTGGTAGTTTTCATCTACCTTTAGGTATCCTTTGTGAAGCTCCAGCTTTAACTTTGATGATAAAGCCCCTTCAAGATTAGGTGTTACGCCAATTGCCAAAAGTAAACTTTCAACCTCCATAACTTCTTCTTGATCCCCTGTGGTAATAGATAATGCAACCGAATCCTCCTTTACTTCTATATCGTCAACCCGGGTGCTTACTCGACAATCAATACCCTGTGCTTTGAAAGACTTTAACAGTGTTGCAGAAACTTCAGCGTCTTCTACTGGTAAAATTGTGGGAAGCATTTCAAGGAGAGTGACTTTGGTTCCAAATGCATTTAAAAAATAGGCAAATTCAGCACCTATAGCCCCAGCCCCCATAATGGCGATCGAGGTGGGTTGCTTTTTCATGACCAGCGCTTCACGAGAGGTCATCACTCTCTCGCCATCGACTTTGACTTCCTGCAGTGAGCGGGGTTTACAGCCTGTGGCTATTAAAATCTTGCTGGCTTTGAAATAAGATCCTTTTTGGTCACCATCAGTGATTTCTACCATTCCAGGTGCATGAACCATACCTTTACCAACGATGTAATCTACCTTGTTTTTCTTAAATAAATATTCAATGCCACCACCCATTTGGTCAGCAACATTTCTGGACCTTTGAATGATTTTTTCAAAATCATACTGAACATTCTCACAACTAATTCCGAATTCATCGCTTTGAAGGGCATTCTGATAAGCTTCAGCACTTTTAAGAAGAGCCTTGGATGGTATACAACCCCAATTTAAGCAGGTGCCTCCTGCTCTTTCCATTTCCACCACTACCGCTTTTTTACCTAACTGCCCGGCTCGGATAGCGGCGGCGTAACCAGCAGGACCACCCCCTAATACCAACAAGTCGTAAGTAATTTCAGTATTCATCGTATATGTAGTTTGTATTGAATTACACCTTTTTTAACAATTGTGACAAAAATCGTCAACGAAAGGAAACGATCGGTGCGGTTGGGCTTGAAGTTATGAAAGCATCTTCTAGCGTACTATCTAATTATTATGCTTGAAGCGATACAATCCAAGAAAGAATACCGAAAGACAATCGAAGATAACATCGATTATTGCCTTACCGAAACATCGATTGGCCTCGAGGGCTACTACCAAGGAAAAGTGCGTGACCGCTATGATCTTGGTTCATGCTATGCACTCATTACAACTGATCGACAATCTGCTTTTGATCGCATTTTAGCTACCGTTCCATTTAAAGGGCAGGTGCTTAACCAAACAGGTGCATGGTGGTTTAACCAAACTAAGCACATCATCCCAAACCATGTCATCGAATTACCAGACCCCAATGTTACCATTGCTAAAAAGTGTAAGCCCTTTCCCATTGAATTTGTAGTTCGTGGTTTTATCACGGGTAGCTCGAGTACATCTCTTTGGACCATTTACAAGGAAGGAAAAAGAGAGTATTGCGGCCTTTCCTTGCCTGAAGGTTTGAGAAAAAATCAAGGACTGGCAGAACCTGTGCTTACCCCAACCACCAAAGAGGAGTGCCATGACCGGCCGATCTCACCCGATGAAATTGTGAAGGAAGGGTGGATGGATAAAGAGCACTGGGATTACTGCTCCATGAAAGCATTAGCTTTATTTCAACATGGTCAAGAAATCGCTAAAAAGCATGGTTTAATCCTAGTGGACACGAAGTATGAAATGGGCCTCAGTGAAGATGGGGAAATTACTCTTATCGATGAGATTCACACCCCTGACTCAAGTCGTTACTGGATCCAGGAAAGTTTTGAGCATAGATTACAAAATGGCCAGGAACCTGAGAATATTGACAAAGAATTTTTACGACTTTGGTTTAAAGATCACTGCGATCCCTACCATGACCCCGAGTTACCTCCGGCACCCAAAGAATTAGTAACAGAATTATCAGCCCGGTATATTCACTTGTACGAAACCATTACCGGTGAAAACTTCTCTTTCCCTGATTTCACGATAAATATTAACGAACGCATGCAAGAAAGGCTAAAACCTTTTCTTCCCAAGGTTTGAGTGCCCTGCCGATCCTAAATTAATCCACTGGTATCTCTGCAATCGCCTCCATTACCCGGTCAGCAATCTTTTGATACCTGTCCGCTTCAGTCGGATCAGGGTCGATGGATTCATAAGGGCAGACTTCTCCATACTTGACGCGTAATTTTCGACCCATTCTGGGAAAAATTTTGCCTGGACCTAGAATCTCATACGACCCCTGTATTCTAGCCGGTAATACAGGTACCTTTGATTTCGCAATAAGTAAGCCAATTCCTTTTTGACCATTTCCCAGTTTTCCATCTTTACTCCGGGTGCCCTCTGGAAAAACCAGTAAGGGATGTCCATCTTTCAAAACACCAAGAACAGTGCGTAAAGTTTTTAAGTCAAGTTGATCTCGATTTACAGGAATGGAATTAAGACTTCGGATAAGCATACCCAAGGGTCCAACAAATAATGTATTTCTTGCAAAATAATGAAGGTTGCGAGGTAACTTACAACCAAGGGCAGGGGGGTCAAAGAAACTTAAATGATTGGGTGCCAGGATAAATGGTCCATCTTGCGGAATATTTTCCAACCCAAGGACTTCAAAACGATGGAAAAACCTAAAAAAAAGATAAGAAAAAGATTGAGCAAAAATGTAAAAAGGACTCATTCAACACCTAACTTTGTTGTAATGGCTGAATAAACTTCCTCAATACCCAACAGGCTGGTATCAATTCGTAAAGCACCCTCACTCTCCTTTAAAGGTGCAATGGAGCGACTTCTATCAAGGTAATCCCGCGATGAAATTTTATCAATCTCTCCATCTGACTGTCTTCTTGATTCCCTCACTCGTTGATCAGCCACCAGGAAAATTTTGAGATCCGCACCAGGAAGAATCACTGTACCAATATCTCTTCCCTCCATAACCAAACCGGAAAAACTATTTTCTTTTGCAATCCCAATTTGTCCGCGCTGATAATCAAAGAGTAATGTCCGTACCTCGGGAACCGAAGCCACATGAGAGACAAAATTGTTAACCTCCTCGGCTCTCAAACTCTCCGGGGTATAAACTTTTCCTTCAATTGATAAAAAAGAACGATTTCCAGTCAATTGGGAAGATAAAGACGGAGTAGAATCTAAGAAAAAAGCCTTTATATTATCCGTTGTTATGCCTTTTTCCCTCAAGTACTTGGTAAATGTGCGATAATGAGAGCCAGTATCCACATGCAAAAGATGCAGGCGGTCTGCTAAAATCGAGGCTGTTGTCGATTTTCCTGTGCCTGCTCCCCCATCAATAGCAATGATTTTAAAAGATTTACTCATTTTACGGATTGTTCTCTCACTTCATGTAAACGATCAAAAAATTCAGGAAATGTTTTCGCACAGCACATTGGGTTCTTAATGCGCAGCCACGGTTTTCCGTTCCCCAACAAATTGAAAGAGCCCAAAATAGCAAAGCTCATGGCAAATCGATGGTCATGATAGGTATCTATGGAAATACCTTTCACCGCAATCCTCTGAAGACTCTCAAAGTCGGGATAAATGGTCAGGCTATCTTCAGCTTCCTCCACTTTTTGGCCCAATTTCCTTAACTCCGTCCCCATTGCCTTTACCCGGTCTGTTTCCTGTTTCCGAGTATGGGCAATCCCACTTATTTTCAAAGTATTGGACAACAGAGGGGAAATGGCAGCTAAGGACAAAAACGTGTCAGATATGGCATTAAAATTAAAATCCCCACCGTCTCTACAACCCGAAAAAGTAGCCGTAATCCCATCTTTTTCCTCCAGTATCTTAACACCAAGTTTCCCGATCACTTCTGTATATTTTGAATCCCCTTGGTACATCTTTTTTCTAATCCCCTGAACCGTGCATGAGCCTTCAACAACCAAGGGGAGAGTAAGAAAATAACTGGATGCCGTAGCGTCCGCTTCCACCAAATATGTAAGTTCACTTCGGCGGTACCCCAAGGAAGTAACAACAACCTCCTCCTCCGAACTCTTAAAGTTGAAACCCGGTTCTGCTGAAAAGGACCTCATCATTTCCAGCGTGAGGTTTACAAAAGGCCTGGAGACAGTACCACCTACATATTGCACGCTTGTTTTTTTATTTATAAGGGGCGCAATCATTAAGAGTGCCGATAAAACCTGGCTACTTTTCCTAGCGTCTACTTCCCACAAATTGCCCCGGAGTCCCTTGGTTCTCATGATGAAAGGAAAGCACCCATATTCATTCAAAAACTCAAAATTACATCCGTACTTTTCCAAAGATGAAATAAGCTCTAGCATCGGTCGCTTTCGCATCGCTTCAGTACCGTCTAGTTTGTACACCCCGTCTTTTTGAGTGGATAAAAGTGCGGTTAAAAAACGGGCAACGGTACCTGCATTGCCCACAAAAATCTCTTGCTCTTTGATCGGTAACTCACCGCCACAGCCATAAACAACTAATTCATTTTCTTGCTTACCTGCGTCAATCCGTACACCTAAAGAGACTAACGCTTCTTTCATCAGGTTTACGTCTTCACTGATAAGCATGCCTTGGAGATTGATTTTGGCCTCACACATAGCTGCCAGTATAAAAGCTCGGTTAGATATACTTTTAGAGCCTGGGACGCTTATGGTGGCTGAACACCTGTCGGTAAATGGGATAATTTCTAAGGAATCCATTTTATTCTCTACATCTTTTTTCTGCATTCCTTCGCTCTGGCCAAGAAATCTTCGATTCCATCCCAGTTTTCCTCATCCAACAACTTTTTAAAAATAGTTACAGAATCCGACCAGGAGTCCAAAGCTTGAGTTAAAAAGTGACGGTTGGACTTCATAATTTCTCGCCACAAGTAAGGGTCTCCTTCAGCAATCCTGCTTGTATCCTTCAACCCTTGGCCTGACATTTGCAACCAACTCTCCGGACGGTGGCTTAAGTATTCCGACAAAGTCGAAGCAATCAAATGGGGTAAATGACTTACACTGGCCACTATCATGTCATGCTCTTCAGGGGATTTTTGCTGAACCTTCATCCCAAGTTCGGTCCAAAAATTTTCCAACTTTAGAAAATCTGAAACTGGATCATCTTTAAATGGGGTTATCATACAGGTGCGCTGATCAAACAAATCAGAATGTGCATATTCCAATCCTGACTTTTCCGACCCGGCCATCGGATGAGACCCGATAAAAGTAGATTGGCCTGTTTGAGCTTCCCTGTGACCAATGCGACAGATGGTTTCCTTTACGCTCCCCACATCGGTTATGATTGAATTTGCTGTTGTCTCTCCGATAACCTCAGCAAGCATGCCTTCGATGTTATTAACCGGCGTGCAAATAACCACTAAGTCAGATTCCTTCACTGCCTGAGTAAGATTAGGTTCGATCTCGTCACACCATTTTTCCTGCTTACATTTAGCTAAAACCGACTCTTTTCGTGCCCAAACCCTCACCTTTTCGGCTATTTCTCTTTCTTTCACAGCCATACACAAAGAAGCACCGAGGAGCCCCGGACCCAAAATGGTAACACGATGAAAAAGTGGCATGTTAAAGTTAGATGTTTTAATTTTGAATACTCGGAAAGACTTGTTTAGTAGATCATTGATGGAAAACAACTTCAAAGAGCAAGACCCAAACGATGATGACTGGGGTAACCCTCCTTCACCAAACACCCCGGAAAATAGAGATAAAGCTTTTAAATATCAAATCATTCTCGGTGTGGTAGGGCTGATTTTCATCTCATTGCCCGCCATTGTTATATGGATTGTTAGGAGTTAGGTTTGTTTTTCTTTCTTATCTTGTACCTACAGGTATGACTGCCCATAATGATAAATATGTTGAATAAGAAATCTCCAAAAGCCGGCTTTGGTCGCCTCCAGTTACTGGTTTTGATTCTCGCAATTGCCATGGGTGTTATTTTAATCATTCCATTTTACAATTCTTATGTTGCCTGCATGGAAAGTGAAAGTTGTAAACCATCTGGCTCATCCTGCCAAAAAGGTTCAGTTACGGAAACTGACAGTAACAAAAGCAAAAGCATCTAGGGCAATCGCTCAGCCGCTGTAACATTGTGATTAACCGCAAAGCTATTTTGTGGCTCATATTAGGAGTTATTGGATGCTTCGCCCTCCTCTTTCTTGCTTATTTCATAAGTATTTCAATTGGGGGAGAACACTTTGAAAATCAAATTCACCTATACTGGAATGAATTTCGCGAAGTCTTGGTAAACCACGGTCTTTACCTTTTTACATCGATTGCAGTTCTTCCCGGTTTTATTCTTCCGGTTGCTCCCCTGCTTACACTGGCTGGGTTATGGGCAGAGCAGCATGGACCCTGGCGAGCTTGCTTTTTTTGCCTGCTTTCCTTGACCGCAAATCTGACCTGGACCTACTGGCTTGCACGGGGTCCAGCTCGCAAAATGATCCAAACCCTGTTGGGTAAAACTAACTTTAACCTGCCTACAACTCCGCCGAAAAATCTGTTCCAATGGGCTCTTATTTTACGCCTAACTCCTGGTGTACCTTTTATCTTTTCAAACTACGGGTTAGGTATTCTCCAAATGCCATTCCTGCAGTATCTTTTTCTTTCGGTGCCAATCATTGGTGTAACCGCCTGCGGGTATGTTCTCGCTTTTGCCGGAATTTTTGGAGGAAATTGGCAATACTTATGGATTGGGTCTTGCCTGATTATTATCATGCTTGTTCTGGGACGTATGTGCCTGAAAAAAAATCGTCATGCAGACTGAACTCTTTGATCAAGAAGAGGAAGATTCTCCTATATTTAGCGTAACTCAGGTTACCAATGAGGTAAAGAAATCCCTCGAAAGAAAGTTTCGCCAGATTTGGATACGCGGGGAAATTTCCAACCTGCGGGCTCACTCCAGCGGCCATTTTTACTTTGTCCTCAAAGATACAAAAGCTCAAATTAAGGCTGTCTTGTTTAGAGGAGATGCAATGGGGTTATCCTACCTGCCTCAGGAAGGAGATGAATGCCTCGCTTTTGGGGATATCACCATCTATGAGCCTCGAGGAGAATATCAAGTTCGAGTTCGGCATCTAATGCAGGATGGACTGGGCAACCTGCGGGCCCAATTTGAAAAACTCAAAAACAACCTCCTGCAAGAAGGATTGTTTGAAGAATCGCGTAAAAAGACCCTGCCCAAATTACCTACAAAAATTGGGGTCATCACCTCTTCAACCGGTGCAGCCCTGCAAGATTTTATAAGTATCTTAAAACGTAGAAAATGGGGTGGGGAAGTTTACTTATTTCATGCCAGTGTCCAGGGCAAAGACGCACCCGCCGCCCTTATTAAAGCTGTCAATGAAGCTGCTTCTTTCAAAGAAATTGAGCTTCTTGTGATTACACGTGGTGGCGGGTCACTGGAAGATCTGTGGGCATTTAATAACGAACCATTGGTTCGAACCTTGGCGGACTGTAAGATTCCCACAATTTCTGCAATCGGGCACCAAACTGATTTTGTCCTAACCGATTTTGTTGCAGACCTGCGGGCGGAAACCCCATCTGGGGCGGCAGAATGGATTAGCTCCCAATTTTTAAGTTATCAGGAATTTATCCAAGAAATGACCGTTCGTCTTCAAGAGGCACCGCATTCGATCTTATCAAAATACCAAGACCAACTGGAACTTCTAAAACTGCGACTCGACCGAAGCTCGCCTATTACTCAGATTGAGAAACACCACCAGTATTTAGATGAATGGGAAAACCGGTTAAAAACAACTCTCCGTCACCGGACTGAAAGGATATCAGATAAACTCCAATCCCTGGAGCATCGTCTTACAAATTGTAGCTTACAGTCATCTCTTCAAAAAGGATTTTCCTATTTTAAAAATACAGATGGAAAAATTTTGAGTTCATCCAAAATGCTCCGCTCAGGGGCTATGGTTCAGGCAATCTTTAAAGACGGCACTAAAGATTTAAAAGTCGAAGACTGAGTCAGATCAGGAGAGGGATTTTTCCACGACCATACCTTTTTCCTGCAAGCCCATGGTTCGGTAGAAATTAGTAGGCTCCATAAAGTCACTGAATAGGAGAATGCGGCTATACCCCTTGGACCGGGAAGAGTGAATCAATTTTCCCACTAAATCTTGCCCAAAACCCTGCCCCCTATCATCCGGGTTGATGTATATCATATTAACAACCAAAGCATTTGGCGTACTCCTGCCAAACCCTCCCATTCCCTTGGTTTGACCCTCTTTATCTTTAAGGAGGTAGAGTTGTTCATTCTTTTGCATATTTTTGGCCATCTGGATTGATTTATGAACATCAAGCTGGGGTGAAGATTCCATGGCAAAAGCCTTGGCCCAAAGTGATACCCGTGGCCATTCTTTTTCTGTAGCCTTTACCAAGCTGGTCTCGACCCCTAATGGATAATTTTTTGGGGATGATTCAAAAATATTAAATCTTTTAGTAAAGGATGAAGAAACCCGGGCATTTACTCTTCCCCATTCCTGTAAAAAAGAACCTACAACCCTGGTCGGCCCTAAAACACCATTCACCATTATTTTCTTTCGAACCAAATATTTTGCTACCTGGTGGGCCCCAGCCAGTAGACCGGTTGAGAGAAAAAGGTAGGATGATTTTGAAATCAAAGCACTATTCTTTATTTCATTGTTTTTAAAAACATTTCCCATCCATACGGGGTTAGATAGACTTTGATTATTTTCAGAAAATTCCCAAATTAAACTATTCAGAGATTCGTTTTTGAGCCAATGCTTCTCCGACTTTTCCTTAAAAGAATCATAAGAGGAATAGCTTTGTGTTTTCATTCAACGATAAACTTGATACTTTTCAGGTTTTGCTATCGTATTCAGTTTCTCTCAAGTAAGACATCACTATTTTCAATGAACTCATCTCAAAATAGATATAACCAGCGCGGAGTTTCTTCGAGTAAAGAAGAAGTACATAAGGTTGTTGATCATATGGATCGTGGCCTTTTCCCTGGTGCGTTCTGTAAAATCACAACCGACTTACTAACGGGAGACGACAGCTTGTGCAATGTGATCCACTCCGATGGAGCCGGCACCAAATCCATTTTAGGCTATCTTTGGTATAAAGAAACTGGTGACCCAAAAGTCTTTCATGGGATTGCTCAGGACAGTGTGGTCATGAACCTGGACGACCTGGCCTGTGCGGGCATATGGGATCGTATTGTATTATCAAGTACCGTAAACCGGAATGCCCGCAATTTCCCAGGGGAAGCCCTCGCTTCATTAATTGAGGGAACGGAAGAATTTTTACAAACCCTTCGAGACTTAGGGATTAATGTGGAAAGTGGGGGAGGGGAGACTGCGGATGTGGGAGACCTTACAGGCACGGTGGCAGTTGACTCCTGTGCGGTTGCCGTGGCTCGAAGAAACAAAATCATCGACAACCACAATATTATCCCCGGTCTTTCCATTGTCGGTTTTTCATCCTTTGGTAAGGCTTCTTATGAATTGGCAGAAAACAGTGGTATTGGCAGTAACGGGCTCACCAGTGCAAGACATGAACTCCTGTCCAAGCATTATTTTGAAAACTTCCCTGAAACCTACGACCCGACAACCGATCCCGAATATATATACTGTGGCCCCTACCGGATGCAGGACTCTCTCCCAGGCTCTGAGCTTTCTGTAGGAAAAGCTCTCCTGAGCCCGACCCGTACTTATCTACCTCTTGCCAAAACTATCATCGATGAAGTTGGCCACGAAAAAGTCCGGGGATTGGTTCACTGTTCGGGTGGTGGCCAGACAAAATGTATGCGTTTTGGTAATGCCGTGCATCATATTAAAGACAATTTATTTGAGCCTCCCCCCTTATTTAAAGAAATTCAAAAAGTATCAGCTACTACTGACCAGGAAATGTTCCAGGTTTACAACATGGGTCATCGTTTTGAGGCATACTGTAAAACGGATGCGGTTGATTCCCTGATCAGCATTGCCAGGTCCTTTGATATTGAGGCCCAAGAAATTGGCCGGACTGAAGCAAGTAAGCTACCCGAAAAGAAAAACCACTTAGACATCACCCTTGCTGGAACTACTTTGGCTTATTCCTAAGAAGTCGGCACCTCCCTATGCACGCACAGATCGAAGAAGCGGTAAGTTTTATTCGCTCCAAATGGGGTAATTTCAAACCAACAACTTCCTTAATTTGTGGCTCTGGCTGGGGGGATGTGACGCAAGCTTTCTCCAAGCTTCAAGTCATTCAATATGCTGATGTCCCGGGTATGAGTCATACCACTGTATCAGGTCACGCGGGCAATCTACTACTTGCTGAGCAAAATAATCAAAATATCCTTATTTTCCAGGGCCGGCGTCAC
The DNA here is from genome assembly GCA_965661905.1 of Opitutales bacterium. GTDB lineage: Bacteria > Verrucomicrobiota > Verrucomicrobiia > Opitutales > Seribacteraceae > Seribacter. The sequence goes on along the minus strand of CBFIFQ010000024.1, from coordinate 3,507 downwards.
TTTTACGAAGGGGAAGGGTGGGGACCCATCCAGTTTCCTGTTCTTCTGGCTGCTGCCTTGGAAGCAAAAATTCTTTTTTTAACCAATGCAGCCGGTGGCATTTCGTCCGATTTTCAGGTAGGAGATCTTATGGTCTTGGAAGATCACCTCAATTTCATGCCCGGCAACCCATTGATTGGTCCGGTTCTTCATCCGGAGATACCCCGATTCCCTGACCAATCCGAAGTTTATGATCGCAGACTACAGGACCATCTTCTTGAAATCGCAACTTTGCATCAAATCCCTGTCCATCGTGGCTGTTATCTTGCTTTATCAGGCCCTGCCTTTGAAACCCCAGCTGAAATTCGGGCCTTTGCAAAACTTGGAGCTGATGCGGTGGGTATGTCCACAGTCCCCGAAGCGATGATGGCCAATGCTCTGGGCATGAAAGTTATTGGTCTCTCATGCATCAGCAACTTGGCAGCCGGTATATCGGATCAACCACTTAGCCATCAAGATGTGGAGGATGCATCCGCTCAAGCCCTTCCTAATATGAAGAAAATTGTTCTCGAATTTACCTCCACAATAGAAGGAAATATTTTATAAATTAACCGCTTCATTATATTACCTATGAACCATCACGACCTAGAAGAAGGCACCCAGTTGCATCTCGATTTTACCAAGCTTAAAAAAGTAGCGGCCTGTGGAGAGGATATTATACCCGCAATCGCTCAGGATCATAAAACCGGGGAAGTGCTCATTGTAGGCTATGCCAATCAACTCGCCCTTAAAACTGCCCAAAAAGAAAGAATGGCTACCTTTTGGAGCACGAGCCGTAACGAACTTTGGATCAAAGGAAAAACTTCCGGTGATTACCTGGAAATTGTGGAAATTCGGGTGAACTGCGAGCAAAATTCCATCCTTTACCTTGTCACCCCTAAAGGAAAAGGTGCCTGCCATACCAAAGACTCAACGGGTCAGGCAAGGACTGGCTGCTATTACCGAAAAATGAGCACTGAAGGATCGCTTGAATTTATTTAAATAAGTTAAATTCCGCCAAATTAAATTCCTTCCGAAGAATTCTTTAATGCAGGTTCCAACAATTCAACCGGAGTCAAAAACGGCCCTACGCCGTAACCAATAGTTTGCTCAACCGGTCTTTTGGATTCGACAAGGGGAACGATTTCAACTCTTGATCTCTTTTTTGTTATAAAAAATATTCCTCTCTGACGATCGTTGACTGAAAAATTTTGGGCACCAGACTCTACATATTTCCCGTTAATATTTCGATAAATTAGCATTTTAACCCGGTTCTGACCTTGGAATTCTTTACTTTTAACGGTGAGACTTTTTCCTGGTTCCAAAGTCAGCTTCTTTGAGGCTGCTGCAATATACAAAGTTTCATTAAACTGAGAAAATATCTGGTAGGAACCCCAAGGTATGTCTTCTTGCTCAAAAGGCACAAGGTAGCCTTTGTAATTCCCTTTATTATCTGATGGTGAGAAAAGGGCGATAAACTCTTTCGTCTTGTCGGGTAAGGCGGAAAACGGAAGTTCAGTAAAAAATGTAGTTTTATCAAACTCATTTTCATTTTTCATAAGTTCCATTTCCAATGCGGTTAAATTTTTGCGTTGATGAAATTTAATATTTCCTTCTCCGTAATATGCACACTTTCGGGATAAAGAACCATAAGCCACTTGAACGAAAAATTTTGTGGAATTCTGTTCGTTCATATTTCCCCACGGAGCGTAAGACAACGATCGCGAAGCGGGCTTACCCCAAAAAACTGCAGAAAATAAAGCGGTTGGTTTTTGCTCCTCTAGAGTTTCTTGGGCACCTGGGTAAAGAGATGTTACTCCATAAAACAAAATAGCACAAAGTAGATTTTTCATATAATAGTTTCTAATCAATAAGAATGTAAGGTCTAGACATCTTGTGCCTTCAACCATCGAAACTTTATAATTTTAAACTTTCGACCGAATCGTTGGTTCACACCCATGCGGGAAACAGTCACACTGTTATTATTTACAGATTCCTCATCAGCGTCTTTTCTTAAGGGCAGGTCTGATTCAAGCCCATCTGCAAAAATAGGATTTTCTGCAGGCAAATTCGGGTATCCTCCATTTTGATCAAAAGATTTTCTTTTGGATCTCCCATTTATATCAGGTTCCATACTATCCTGGTTCAAATCAATCCAATGCTCATTTATTTCTGAATCCCAATAACCATTGAAATTTCTGTCCTCAAAAGGCTCGTGGGGCCGATGGTGTGGATTGTCCAGTTCAGACTTTATATAGTCTGGGACCCTCTGCACGGTAAGCTCTATCCACGCTTTAGAATTCAGCTCAGGCTTGCCCGTTTCCCCCATAACCCGAACCACAAAGGTGTCTGACCTGACAGAAGTAACAGGGACCAGAGGACTGAGAAGGTCTGATTGCATTATCCAGCCAGGCTTGTTTGCGGCCGTAGCCACATTCTCAACAGACAGTAGATTCTCCGGAGCTTCTCCATATGAAAAAGTATCAGAATAGTTGTAATATACTCTTTTTACTTCCAGGGTTTTTCCTGCCGATTGGGAATAGAGTTTAATCGGTTCTTGCATATCTAAACTTACACCCTTTCCCCATCTTTGCCTTTGCCCTGGGTAACTAAATAAATTTTGTGAAATAGCATGTGTTCCAAATTCAAAAGGAATAAGATTCATTTCAGATGCCAAAGGAGGCTTTGAAAACGGGAAACTGTTTCCGATAAATCTTGCTTCCGGTAGATTTGGTATAAAAGATTCAGTAGACTGATTCATCAACCCGCCATCATTTAAGTTGGATTCAGCTACCGCTGCCTGTAATGCTCCACGCAAGCCGAGGCTTGAATCTCTGTTCTCTTTTTCTTTTAAATTATTCCACTCTTCATAAGGAAAAACAAATAGATTGATTTTCATACCCTGGAGACGACGATTCACAAAATCCGCATAGGATAAAAAAGGGCCCCTTAGTTTAACTTGCTCAACTATCTTATTCGCCAACAGATTAACCTCTTGATCGCTCAACTTACGCAAAGAATTCCAGGAATTGGATTTTTTGTATTCGAGAAACCTAGGCACCGGGGTTTCTTCTTGATCAACCGAAGCACCCTGAATCGCTTGTCCCCTGAAAGCCGAAAGCAAACTCGCCCAAGCATCCACAGATGTAGAATTCACATTGAACTGGCCATTAACCAGAAGATCACCGGCTAAAGTTTGGTAACGATAATCTGAGTCTGATCCCGAGGCTGCAAGCTCTTCATTTTTATCAGAATAACCAGTAACTACCCACTCGCCATCCCTGATATAAGGAATAAGTCTGGGATTACGATATGGTAAATATCGATTACCTGGCTCAAACAAACCTCTATCTTCTTCATCCCACTTGGAACCAATCCCCAGACCAGACATAAAGTAACCATCCAGCAGAGCATAATTAAAATAAAAGCTGTGGTCTAAAGTTACATTTTGATGGTCTTTACCCACATAAGTATCCCGGATTGGATCAT
>CBFIFQ010000023.1:0-27947 GCA_965661905.1 Opitutales bacterium | reverse complement strand
AACAGAATAAACACTTTCAAAAACCCCTTTGCCGGTCAGGCGGGGAGCAAACCAGGTAGTCGGCCAGGTCGGGTTCGTACGCTGATCCAAAGCATCATGCACATCTTCATCCAACTCAACGGTGTACCCCTCGGCTAGCTGCAGAGCTGGGCCCAGGCCTTTGACAATATTTAAACGGGTCATGGTAACAGGCATACCTCCTTTGGTTTTATAGCGAGTGGACCAGCCACCGCCCGGAAAGTATTCGGTGATGGAAGGATGCCAGCTGGTAGCTTGATTACAGGCTGAAACTTCATCATCTGTAATCTCCCAAAAAGGTTTCATAGTGGGGTAACCCTGAGCATCACACTGTTCTCCAGTGCCATCCAAGGCAGCGGGTCCGGAATTGATCAAATGAAGAATTCCATGCTCAGCAAGACCTGAGAGCTTTTTCCCACTCACACGCTCGACTGCCTTGGGGCTCCAATATGTGCGGAGGTCTGCAAACACTTGGGCGGTGTGTGTAAGTAACTGACCAAACAACATACACACTCCATTTAAAGCATCATTTTCTGTGGCAAGGATGTAGGGTGACCGCTTGCCATTCCAGTCCCAGCTCGAATTGAGCACGGCTTCCATGAAGTCCCCATTGGGCATATGGTCCGTCCATTGCCTCTGCCCCTGAAAACCGGCAGCGATGGCATGGTGCCCCTGAGCTTCTTCCCCCCACCCTTTTTCTGCCAGCCTGGGATTCCCCACCATAAGGTCACGGGCAATCAGGCACATTTTGATGGAGGTCTCCCATTCTTGGTCCAATTGAGCCCGGGTTCTTTGATTTCCCTGTCCATTGTAGTCAGCTCCTTCCAGAAAGTTTGTTTTTACATATTCCTGCGCCCTTGCATATTCTTGGTGATCAAAAAGATCTGCTTGTAGTCGTCTTGTAAATTCAGACATATCAGAAAACTCAACCCGCATTCCAAGGTAGGACTCAAAAAAAGCAGGGTCCACTGTGGAGCCAACTATCCCCATGGATGTGCCTCCCATGGAAAGATAAGCTTTTCCCCTCATAATGGAAACAGCGAGCCCGGTCCGGATAAAACGAAAGATTTTTTCCTGCACATCGGTGGGGATGGAATCATCCGAAGAATCCTGCACATCCTCACCATAAATTTTGTAGGCTGGTATTCCTTTCTGTACATGGGCAGCGGAAACCGCAGCCAAGTACACCGCACCCGGCCTTTCTGTTCCGTTAAACCCCCAAATTGCTTTAGGGGTGAGCGGATCCATGTCCATAGTCTCTGAACCGTAACACCAGCAAGGGGTGACAGTTAGAGAGACTCCCACACCCTCCCGGGAAAATTGATCCGCTGCTTCCGCCGCCTCAGCCACTCCCCCGATACAGGAATTAGCAATTACACACTCGACCGGTTCACCATTAGGATATTTCAAGGTATCCTGAATAAGGGATGCCACCGCTTTGGCTTGCTTCATGGTTTGCTCCTCAAGAGATTCCCGTACGCCTCCCAAACGGCCGTCAATCGTGGGACGTATCCCAACTTTAGGTAAATTTTTCCAAATGGTTTGTGATTTCATAAGTTAAGTTCTGCTCGAGGAAAGGCTTTTCATTTTTTCATAGGCCTCATCCCAGGCAGGCGAGGGATGAGGAGCATATCTTTGAGGCTCGAATGAATCTCTGACAATCTGTCGACCTTCCGCAAGGGATGAAATTTCACCCGTAGCCATCATTTGCACCAGTACATTTCCAACCGATGTCGCCTCCACTGGCCCGGCCACCACTTCACATCCAGTGGAATCTGCCGTCATTTGATTAAGTAATTCATTTTGAGTACCCCCACCCACAATATGCAAGGTCTGCAAAGATTTCCCTGTTTGATTCCTTAAGTTTTCCAGTACTTGCCGATATTTCAAGGCCAGCCCTTCCAGGGCCACGCGAATGGTTTCATTTTTGCTTGATGGAGTTGGCTGATGGCTTTCTTTACATTTTGTATCAATTTTGGAAGGCATATCTCCCATGGAGGAAAAAACAGGGTCATCAACATCAATGGTGGCCACAAAAGGCTTTGCCTCTCTGGCCATGTGGGTTAATTGATCGTAATTAAATTCTTCCCCCATGGATTTCCAGTACCTGCGGCATTCCTGCACCACCCAGAGCCCACTGATATTTTTGAGGTACCGGATATCTCCACTAATGCCAAATTCATTGGTAAAACCCAACTTTTCACTAAGAGGATCGCAGAGAGGTTTCTGATTTTCGACACCCATTAAACTCCAGGTTCCTGAACTAAGGTAGGCAAAGTCGGATTCTCCAGCAGCTGGAACTCCGGCCACCGCAGAAGCGGTGTCATGGGAGCCTACGGTGTAGACCGGCAGATTACTACATTGTATCTTATCTTTGGCCGCCCCTTTCACAGACCCGACATGGTGACCGGGTTCCCACAACTGGCCTAGAAAACCGGTAGGAAGCCCCAGTCTCTCCAGAAATTCGAAATCCCACTTACGGGTTTCCTGGTTAAGCATTTGGCTGGTGCTTGCCATGGTGATCTCATTCCCTTTTTCCCCGGTAAGCCAAAAGTTTATAAGATCGGGGGTAAAAAGCATTCGGTCCGAGTTTTTCATACATGACTGATCCACTTCTCTCTCTGCCATTAACTGAAAAAGGGTATTTATAAAAAGAGGTTGTATCCCAGTCCTTGCATAGGATTCCTTCCGGTTAACTTTTTGGTAAACCAAATCGAGCATAGGGAGGGTCCGCTCATCTCTGTAATGGTAAGGCATGCCTAAAAGGTTTCCCCTATTATCAAGGTGACCGTAATCCAGCCCCCAGCTATCAACACCCAAAGATTCAAGGCTCTTCCCGTACTCTGCCTGAGCCATAGCGAGCCCTGTTAGGATTTCATGATAGAGGCCAACAGTATTCCAGTGGATTGATCCATTTAACACAACCGGACTATTGGCAAAGGCATGGATGACTCGAAGAGACAAGGCACGGCCATCAAAACCTGCAGCTAAGACACGGCCACTTTCAGCACCTAAATCAACGGCGATATATGTTTTCTTGGAATTCATCTGACAACGGATAGAGGGTAAGGAAGAATGGAAACAACAAGTTCCATAAATGCCAAATTTGCAATCAATGTAAAACAAAGAAAGAGATTATGCAGTAAACATTGGGGTCGAAAAAATTTAATATTTATTTTGAGCAAATTTGATTTTCAAGTACGCTGTATGTTTACCTGCTATGTTTTTTGATCCATTATATCTCGTCGTTATCATGATAGGCATGGGCTTTAGCCTCTATGCCTCCAGTATCACCAAAGGCCGTTTCCAAAAATACAGCCAGTTTACTACCCGCTCCCGTTTAACCGGAGCGGAGGTTGCCCAAAGAATACTCGCTGATAATAACATCCACGATGTTCGAATTGAACGGGTTGGAGGAAAATTAAGCGATCACTACGACCCCAGCAGTAAAACATTGCGCCTAAGTGCCGATGTGCATGACCGCAACTCCATGGCAGCATTTGGAGTTGCAGCCCATGAAGTCGGTCATGCTATCCAGCATGCAAAGTCATACGCCCTACTTTCGTTTCGTTCTGCCTGGGTGCCGGTGGCTAACCTGGGAAGCGGGCTTTCGATGATTGTCATCATGATTGCCCTTTTTATGGGAGGTGCCCAAACTGCAACCGGAGCATCGCTTTCATGGCTTGGGGTTTTATTATTTGGTTGTACCACAGTGTTTACATTGGTCACCTTGCCGGTTGAATTCGACGCCAGCAAACGAGCCCTGACCTGCCTACAGCAAGGAAATTATGTGGCAGAAAAAGAACTGGAAGGGGCGAGGAAGGTACTGAATGCCGCAGCCATGACTTATGTTGCTGCCTTTGCCAGTTCGCTCCTTATGCTTTTATACTATGCCTTCAGGCTTGGCTTATTGGGTGGACGCCGGGATTAAGACTTTGCCCACTCATCCGCCCGCATTTCAATGCGGGTAATAGAACAAGGGAATGGAAGCTTTCCTTTGGTAAATTCCAAAACGCAGCCCTGCATTCCAACATCTCCCACAGCCACAGGGCACCGCCTGGGCATACCGTCCAGAAACCGACCTAGGCAGGCATCAACTTCCCGGCCCAGCACGGACTCCCGTGGTCCAGTCATGCCCAGATCAGTCTGGTAAGCTGTACCCTTTGGAAGTAAGCGTCCGTCCGCGGTTGGAACATGGGTGTGAGTCCCAAAGACAAAGCTAACCTTGCCGTCCAAGTGCCACCCCATGGATTCTTTTTCAGAGGTGGTCTCAGCATGGATTTCGGATATGAGCAAATCGGTCTTTTCTGCGAGTTGTTTGACCAAGTTTTGGGAAACCTCAAAGGGGCAAGCTACTTTGGGCCCCATGAAGGTACGGCCGAGGACGGTAAAAAGGCCAAGCCTTAGGCCGTTCACCTCAAGGAGTAAAAAATGCCTTCCAGGATTAGAAACAGGTAGGTTGGCAGGTCTACAAACAAAATCCAAATCATCGATCTCGTTATTAAAATTTTTCTGGTCCCAGACATGATCCCCCAACGTAATTGCATCCACACCGGCCTTTTGAATTTCCCGAGCTGTTTTCGCGGTAATGCCCGCACCACCCGCCGCGTTTTCTCCATTGGCGATACAGAAATCAATCTTTTCCTTTTGGCGGTACTCCGCAAGATAATCCGTGAGGAATGTTCGACCCGGGCGGCCAACGATATCACCAAGTACAAGAATTTTCATTTGGATAAAGGATTCAATGAGAAAGAATTAGGAATTGATCATCAAAAACAAGCCACCGACAAGGAGCAAACACAGTCCTTCGTGGCTTGAAGAAAAGACTGTAGAAGCATTTACGCAGATTAGGTTTCACTAAGTATTAGTCGACATTTTCCAATGAAAGCAATAACAGGAAAGTCAATGGACTACGGCCATCTAGGAAGAGCCTGGATTCATTTAATATTTCGGGACTCTAAACGAGTTAACGAGAGAAAAAGAAACTAGCCTGCGAGCAAGGCCCGAATGACGAATCATGCAATGGGATTGGTTTAGCTTCATCAAATTCAGTATCAAGGAGCATGATCCTTGTTGCACCATTTGAAGCTCTCTCGGTGTAATACAAATGACGACCATCCCGGGCCCATGTCGGTTGCATGCCATGCTGGGAACCTTTGGTCAAAACTTTACTTTTTCTATCGGCAAAACTGTATTCACAGACTTGAAATCCTCCACCCAATGCGGCAGTGAATGCAATGCGAGTAGGGTCAACGGGATTCCAGGACGCTTCAGCACAATGGGAACTTACATTTGTGGGAATGCGGGAGAGCCTACCCGTGGATAAAGAGACCTCGTAAAGTTGAGGCCGCCCGCGACTATCGGAAGTGACAATCATTCTTCTACCATCAGGTGACCAACAGGGTCCCGACTCATTACTCCGATTATTGGTGACCTTTCGGGGTTTGCTCCCCATGTTTTCAGCCAACCAAAGCTCTGGGTTACCGGAAGCGGAAAGGATTAAGGCAACTTGATTGGTCCTGGGATTCTGAACCGCCCGAAGATTACTGCCTTTGTAGCTTGCGACATTGGAAATCTTACGGGATGCCAAGTCCAAGTGGTACACATTATTAAAAATCTTACGATTGCTTGTAAAAAATACCCCTTTACCGGAATTATCCCAACTTGGATTAAATGTAATTTTTCCAAAAGATGTTTGAGGGCGGGCAGTGCTCATCAAGGCATCGGAAACAAAAATTTCTTTATTTCCCGTCAAAGATGATAGATAGGCAAGCTGCCCATCAAAAAAACCGAGTACCCCAGTTAGTTCAAAAACTAATTGATCCAATGCCCGAAGTGTGGCCTGCTTGACTGAATTTCCCTCTCGGGAAAATGTTTTGATAATTCGGCGGGGCTTTCCGGAAGAGATCCGGACCTGACATAGGTTAGTCCCCTGAGAAAATAAAGTGATCCCAAATTTACTCGATTGGGCGCTTGCCAAACGAAAAGCCCCGTGTGCCTTGATCGCCCTCCTCGCAAGGGGAAGTAAATCTTTTTGCGTGCCTTCCAGATCTAAGGCAATTTGCTTCTTGGCTAACTCTCCTTCGATCGGGCCAAGCACAATTGTAGAGCTTCCTTGTGCTAAAATCGAAGTACATCCAATCATTGCAAGAAAAACCAATTTCATCCCCCACCTGTAAAAATCCACATTCATATCCCCTACCATCCAAAACTTAATCTAACTCGCAAGCGCAAACAATCACTTTCAACAAATAGTAATTCAAAGAACAAAATCAAAGGAACTTAAATTTTGAATTGCCATAGTCATGAATCAACCCTTGATGAATCCATCTAATATGACAACAGAAGAAGATATTCTCGATCTCTTAAAGAATGTAAAATATCCTGGTTACAGCCGAGATATTGTATCCTTCGGGCTTGTGACTGAAGTAAAATTCACCGATGGTCATGCTCAAATAAAGGTCGAAGTCAGCGGGGATGATTCAACTCTCCCCAATACGATAAAGGCTGAAATTACGAAAGTTTTGGATGGAGCCCCCTCAGTAAAAAGCCACGATATTCAAGTTGTTTTCAAACAGGGCGAAAAAGGAAGCGGGTCCAACGAGAAAAACAACCTCGCCGGTGTCAAAAGAATTATTGCCATTGCCAGCGGCAAGGGTGGTGTGGGCAAGTCGACGGTCACCGCAAACCTTGCCTGTGCCTTAAGCCGTCAACAAGGAGATGATGGTCAAACTCTTTCGGTCGGGGTCATGGATTGCGACCTCTACGGTCCCTCGATCCCACTGCAGCTGGGAATCTCAGAACAACCCACTGCCCTCGAAGAAAATCTGTTATCACCGGTAGAAAATTATGGGCTCAAAGTGATGTCTATGGGTCTGTTGGTGGACGATGAAACCCCTGTGGTCTGGCGCGGTCCCATGGTGATGAAAACAATTCAGCAATTTGCTTCCAATGTTGCCTGGGGTGAATTGGACTACTTACTCATTGACCTCCCCCCCGGTACGGGAGATGCCCAACTGTCCTTGGCTCAGATATTACCCTTGGACGGCGTGGTGATTGTAACCACTCCCCAAAAAGCTGCCGTTGATATTGCCAGAAGAGGTGCCAGAATGTTTTCAAAAGTAAATGTCCCGCTGGTGGGAGTCATCGAAAACATGAGCTACTTATTAAACGAAAGTACCGGAGAAAAAAGCTTTTTATTTGGCCAAGGTGGGGGACCTTTAACAGCCCAAAAACTAGAAACTCCATTCCTCGGTGAAATACCTCTCATGGAGGAAGTAAGGCAGGGAGCAGACCATGGAATTCCCACAATTATTGGCAATCCGGAAGGGAAAACATCCGTGGCTATTCATGCGATAGCCGAGGAGATCGCCTCCCTTGTACCCGTAAGCGGGTAATGTAAGGGTTACCCTTTAATCTCCCGATGAAGAGTGTGGCGGCGAAGAAAGCGGTTGTACTTTTTCTTCTCCACAGGATCCGTTTGCAGCTTTTTGTTTCGGGACGCCATGTAGCGTGAAGGAGGTTTTCCTTCTTTGCGTGCTTCAGTGCATTCAAGAATTACAGTTTCTCTAGGCATTCTTCTTTTCTATAAAACAGTATCCTGTCGAGCAATGCTAAAATGCTTGATTTAAAAATCATTTGAATTTGCAAATATATCTCCCTTCCTTCAGATTTTAACAATGGACAGTTCATCAAGCCCAAGTATTTCAAGTATAAACGATATTTCGTTTAAAGAAATCCAACGAAATCATGATGAAATTTCGAAGATAGAGGTCCCCGAAATCAGCCAAAACAGTTCCCAGCGGGTGACAAAATCTCCAGAACCTCTTCAATTGGGTGGAAAACTAAGTGGCGAGGATTCCTTGGAGTCTCAGTTACAATGCCCACAAGCAGGTAACCCATTGCCCAGCGTGGATAACTTAGATGATGCGGGACTGGATTGTACCCGAAAGCCGGACTGGGATGTGGTAAAACCCAGTAATCTTCCGCCAGAACCAGGCCCGAGCCGCCTGCACAATGACAAATACTGGGACGAACGCAGCTTGGATGAAGATTTACAAAAGAAAGACCTGCAGCAGGAATTAATTGATCAAGAGGTAAAGGCATTTAATCGTGCCGCCGAGCGAGGGGAAGATTTCAGCCGACCGTACCGAAATGAAGTGATGGATCCCTACTACCAAAGCGGGAGCGATCCTTCAGAGCCTCCTTCCGCAGGACACAGCCTGGACTCCTTTATTTAACCCATGGAGCTTCCCTCTCGGTATGAAATTATTGGTAATTCCTTAGCGATACAGTGGCCAGACGGGAGAGAAGACTTTTGGGATGGACCCTTTCTTCGTAAACACTCCCCAAGTGCCGACCAAGCTGGGGAAATGGATATTTTTGGGAGAATTCGAGGCGGCGCGTCCAAAGATGAGAATTTTGAAGATATTATCATCAAAGATTTTCATCTCATTGGAAATTATGCCTTACGCCTAGTCTTTAGCGATGGTCATTCCACAGGCATCTATTCCTGGGAGTACCTCCAGTCACTACGAAGTGGAGATTAGCTTTGAAAGATTCAATCCTCTGAAAGTAGCTAAGCTACTCCTCTTCCACTATTCTGCATGAAATCAACTATCTCATCCAAAATAGGTTTACCCAAAAAGTCGGGGTCCTCGGATAAGCTTGCCAATGCTTGGCTTCGGTTGAAACCGCTCTTGTAAATTTTTTTAAACACTCCACGAACCGCATCGATATCATCCGTAGAAAATCCATTGCGTTCCATTCCAATTTTATTGATCGAACGAACCTCAGCGGGAAAACCATCAGCAAGCATAAAAGGAGGCACATCCTGTACCAGCTTTGAACAGGCGGAGACCATGCAATGCTTGCCCAGCCTGCAAAATTGGTGCACACCTGCATTCCAACCTACATTGACATGATCCTGGACCACAACATGACCACCAAGAGCCGAGTGACTACTCATCACCAGGTGATTCCCCACCTGGCAGTCGTGGGCGACATGGCTGTAGGCAAGAAATACATTATTCGATCCAATGACAGTCAGGTCATTTTCTTCCGTTGCCACATGAGCGGTTACATATTCCCGAAATACATTACTATCTCCGATCTGTAGCCCCGGTTCACCACCCTGATACTTCAAGTCATGCGTGAGTCCGCCGATTAAAGAGTAAGGATATATAAGGTTTCCTCTTCCTAGCGAAACCCGACCTTCGACGGTTGCATGATGAAAAACATGGCAGTCATCCCCAATCTTTGCATGAGGCCCGACCATCGCAAAAGCATCCACCACCACATTTTCCCCGAGATCAGCCTTGGGGTCAACAATCGCACTGGAGTGGATATCTACGCCCATTTCTTTTTAAAATGCATCTTTTCCATCCACAATTGAAAACATTAAGCTGGCGGAAGAAACCACCTGCTCACCGACCCGGCAATCCACACTTGCGGTCGCAAGTTTATTCCCCCGGACTTTTTCAAGCTTAGCGGTCACAATAAGTTGATCGCCAGGAACAACCGGCTTGCGGAATTTTACCTTATCGGCACTCATAAAGAAGGCGACTTTTCCCTCGGCAGAGCCTCTTCGTAATAATAAAATTCCAGCGGCCTGGGCCATGGCTTCAAGCTGTAAAACCCCAGGCATGACAGGGTGTCCAGGGAAATGGCCCGGAAAAAAAGGTTCATTAATCGAAACGTTCTTAATCCCAACCAATTTTTCTTCACCCTCTATGGATATGACCTTGTCAATCATGACAAAGGGAAAACGATGGGGTAATACATCAAGCACTCTTCTTACATCCAGTTCCGTCTCATCGGGTAAAACAAAGGACTTTCCTTTGAGAGGGGTCGAGGCTTTGGCTTTTGGTTTCTCGGCATGACTCATTAAGTCATGCAATTTTGAGGTAAGCCTGGCGTTGAGAGAATGTCCTGGGCGCACCGCAATAATATGGGCTTTCAAAGGTTTCCCCAAAAGGGTAAGGTCTCCCACGATATCAAGTATTTTATGGCGGACGAATTCATCTTCGAAACGAAGAGCCTCTTTGGATAAAATTTTGTCACCCTTGATTACAATGGCACTGTCAAGGCTACCTCCGCGTATTTTTCCCAGCTTTAAGAGTTCTTCTATATCTTCATAAAGAGTGAAAGTACGAGCGGGGGCCAACTCTGACAGATAGATTTCCGGGTCCAATTCAATCGAAAGATGCTGCACATGACTGGCACGTTCATCCGTGGAAGTACAAGTTATCCGAAACCCCTCGTAAGGTAGGGCAATCATGGAGCGATTGCCATCGGTCACCGAGACTGGGCTGGGCAATTCAAAAAATTGCCTCTCTGCTTCCTGCTCAAAAGGCTCAGCTTCCAAGATAAGGTTGGCAAATGGCCGGGAGGATCCATCCATGATCGGGGGTTCACTCGCGTCAATGTCGATCACTGCATTATCTATCCCAGATCCTGCCAATGCACTAAGGACATGCTCAATGGTGTGCACTTTTGCATTCCCATTGGAGATGGTGGTGCTACGAACCAATTCGGTGACATTGGCAGCCAAAGGTTTAATCTCTGGCTGTCCGTACAAGTCTGTCCTGCGAAACACATAGCCGGTATTTTCTTCCCCTGGCTTGATGGTTAGAGATACTTCCTCGCCGGTATGTAGAGATTTACCGGTAATACTACGCTCTTGGCGAATGGACCTTTGTTTTATGGACATTGGATGAAAACAAAACTCCTATTTTAACATTCATGGGATGTAAAGATAGAACCATGAATTCTCCAAGCTTGCCCCTTTTAAAAATTAGTTTTAATCCTGAATGTAGATGTCAAATTCCCAAAGTAAAAAAAGAAAAAAACCGCTCAAAAAAAGGTTAAAGCGGGAATATTACAAATTTGTTGATAGTTTTGTCCGCTCCCATGGGTTGCAGAAACTCATGTTGCGTACTGTTTACTTTGTCTGCTTCATTGCCAGCATTATTTTGGCAACCTTACTCTACATCGAAACGAAATAACTTAAACCGGAAATTGAGAAAAAAGCCTACTCAGCAAAAGCTAACTCCTTCAAGCTGCGACCTTTTTTCAATGTTTGCTCCCAAATTTTAAACGAGACAGCTTTTTCCTCGTCACTAACCGACAAATCTTCGATGTAATCCATAAAACTGTTGTAGCCATTGGATGCAAGGTAATCTCCAAGCTGCTGGCTTGCCGAAGGGTAACCAGAGAGAAAGCCCAAAAGACTTTCTACTTCTGGAATTCTTGACCTTTGTCCAGCAATGGTCACCCGCCCTCCCCTGGATTTAATAACCTGTAAGGATCGGGGTTCAAGGTTGTCCTCGATCGAAATACAATTATGCGCCAATGATAAGCGTCTTACTTTCTTCAGTTCCTCGGCAAAGGTGAGGCTGGAAATCATGTTGTAACTTAAAGAAAGAACTTCAAGGCTCACCAGGGTTTCAACAGGTTTGACATCAAAAAGCTGATTTCTTTGTAAATGCAATTCCTTTAGTCTTGTCATTCCCCGGAGCGGGCGAAGATCAGAAATTCTGTTTTCGACAAGATAAAGGTATTCCAACCTCTTTAAATCCCCTAGGCCTGCAAGGCTGGAGATCCTGTTATCAGATAAGGAAAGCCTTGTGAGATTCTTACATTTTGCAAGACTCGTGACTTCACGAATCTTATTGCCTGAAAGAAACAGGGTTTCGAGCCTGGGAACTTCCTCAATAGAGTCAATAGACTCCAAAAGGTTGTTATACAGATACAAGTTTACCAAGCGTGGAAGCGATTGAATCTCTGTAAGTGGATCTGTATCTCGCTTGCCATTGCCACTCTGATCATCCACCGGTTCGCCCACATCATAAGATTTATTTTTATTTTCGTCCACATAGGACTCAATCCGCCCAAGTTGATTTTGCTGGGCATACAAAGTCGTCAAAGATTTCAATCGATTCAATCCTTCCAGATCGATCAAAGCATTTTTGGAAACATTTAAAAAAGTAAGGTCGGTTAAAAACTCAATGCCTGAAAGGCCAAGCAATCGATTATTTGCCAAATTAAGTTCACGCAAAGCCCATGGCCCAAGTTTGAGACGTTCGACCAAGGTGGACATTTCCTCAATCATATCAGCTTTTTGGCTTCGGTTGGTTTTACGGTCTTCGAGAGAAAGCTGTAAATCCCCCACCTGTTTTCGCATTTTACTTCCAGATAGAGGAACCAGCTGGGTAAGGTTACGAATGCGGTTGCCGGATAAGTCCAATTTCCTGAGATGGGCGAGATTAGAAATGGGACTCAAATCTTCAATCAGGTTGTCTCTTAGGACAAGTACTTCAAGGTTGGTTGCAAACTCAAGCCCGGTCAGGTCTCTTATCTCCAAAGAACGGGCGTCAAGGCTTGTCAGTTCATCTTGCAGCAGTTTTTTATTTAAGTTGTCTCGCGAAACCCCAAGAGTTTGACAAACCGCTTTCTCCAGACTCAGCTCAGGGAAAAGAATGGGAGTACCATGGGCGGCCACATATACGCAAAGCAAAAGGAGGCTGCCTAGATAACGAAAAGAGATGGTAAACGAGAGGAAAGTAAAAAGTCTCACCTTTAACAGAGTCGGCTGATCGGGAATAAGCTTTAGCGTTAACGAAGACGAACGACTAAATCTTTGGACTCAACCGAATCTCCCACGGCTACCAAAATTTCATCAACAACCCCATCAGAAGAGGCATAGAGGGTGGTTTGCATCTTCATGGCTTCAAGAACCGCTACTTTTTCACCCTTGCTAACACTTTTGCCTACACTGGTGGCAATACTGCTTACCATAGCAGGAATAGGAGCGGCAACATGAAGAGAGTTCGCCGGATCCGCTTTTTCCCTCGCCTTCGCTTCGCCTTTGACACTTTTGTCCTGAACCATGGTGGTACGGGCCTTACCATTTAATTCAAAGGTTAAAGAGCGCACTCCATTTTCATCAGGTTCCCCAACATGGAGCAATTTCACAAAAAGGGTCTTACCTTCTTCTATCTCAATTGAAATTTCCTCCCCAGCGTTTAATCCATGGAAGTAAGCAGTTGTAGGCAATACGGAAACATCCCCATACTTGTCACGAAAATCCCTAAATTCTTCGTAAACCTTTGGATACATCAAAGAAGAAAACAAATCATCATCGGTGGACTTGCTTCCGTATTTTTTCTTGATCTTATTTTTTTCTTTTCGCAGATCTATTTTGGGAGCGGATGCACCCGGCCTTCCCCGCAATGGTTTTCGGTCACCCAGGATAACTTTCTGCACATCTTTGGGCCAGCCCCCTTTAGGTTGGCCAAGGTTACCGGACATAAGATCCTTTACCGATTCAGGAAATCCGGTCTCAGCCGGCAAGTTTGCCAGGTCTTTGGGTTTTACCCCTTTGGTGATCAAGAAGATGGCCAGATCTCCCACGCACTTACTGCTCGGGGTGACTTTTACAATATCGCCCAAGAGTTCGTTAACTTCCTGGTATGTCTTCACCACATCCGGCCACCTTTTGCCCAAGCCAAGAGCCGTTGCCTGCTCCCGCAAATTGGTGTACTGGCCACCGGGCATTTGGTGCTGATAAACCTCGGCACTGCCAAACGGAGGGGAAGTATCAAAAGGTGCGTAATATTGACGCACAGCTTCCCAGTAAATCGAAAGTTCATTCAAAGCATCCACCTCAAGTCCGGTTGAGCGCGGAGCATTTTGAAGAGCGTGAACCACTGAATTCAAATTAGGCTGACTTGTGCACCCGGACATCGATGAAACCGCAAGGTCCACAACATCCACCCCTGCTTCAGAAGCTTTCAACACAGAAGCTGAAGCTATCCCACTGGAGTCATGCGTATGGAAGTGAATGGGCAGTGATATTTCATTCCGGAGAGCTTTCACCAAACGGTGGGCTGCCGTCGGGTGACACAACCCTGCCATATCCTTAATGGCCAGAATATGGGCTCCCATTTTTTCCAACTCTTTGGCCAAGTCCACATAATATTGCAGAACATATTTTTCTTCACTTGAGTTGGTGAAATCCCCGGTAAAACATACTGCAGCTTCGCAAAGAGAATTTGTTTTCTCTGCCACCGTCTGCATAGCCACTTTTAAGTTTGGCAAGTAATTGAGGGAGTCAAAAATACGAAAAACATCCATGCCTGCCTGAGAGGAATGAACGATAAAGTCACGGACCACATTGTCTGGGTAGTTTGCGTAGCCAACTGCATTGGATCCACGCAATAACATCTGAAAGAGCACATTGGGTATTTTCTCCCGAAGATTTCTCAACCTTTCAAAGGGGCATTCCCCAAGAAAACGCATGCAGGTATCAAAAGTTGCACCTCCCCACATTTCAAGGCTGAAGAGCCCGGATAACCGGCGGGAAATAAAATCGGCAACCGTGAGCATATCATAGGAACGCATACGGGCGGCGAAAAGAGATTGGTGGGCATCTCGCAGCGTGGTATCGGTGATCAGCAAAGGTTTTTGATCTCTAATCCATTGCGAAAATTTCGGAGCTCCCATCGATAAGAGCAAATCACGGGTTCCCCGTGGGGGATCTGTGCGGGCATCATGCTCAGGCACGATGAGAGGAAGCGGGTTGCTAATTCTCTCCCTCCCTTTGACCTGGGGGTTGCCGTTTACAATGACTTCACCGAGATAACCGAGCAAGCGAGATGCCCGATCCCGTCTCGCCTTGAATTGAAACAGGCTCGGGGTGATATCAATCATTCGGGTTGTGGCCCTGCCCTGAACAAAATCCTTATGGGTGATTACATTTTCAAGAAAAGGAATATTTGTTTTAACCCCACGAATCCGCATTTCTCGAAGTGA
This sequence comes from Opitutales bacterium, assembly GCA_965661905.1. GTDB lineage: Bacteria > Verrucomicrobiota > Verrucomicrobiia > Opitutales > Seribacteraceae > Seribacter. The sequence continues at coordinate 13,115 of CBFIFQ010000023.1, read as the reverse complement.
TCGATGCATCCGGTCAAGGGCCTGCGGCAAATCCGGACCGGAAGTGGTAAGCTTGACCAGTAAAGAATCATAAAAAGGGGTGATAATGGAGCCTGTATCCCCCATGGCACCATCGAGCCTGACACCAAAGCCAGCCGCGGAACGATAACTTAGGATCTTACCGTAATCCGGGGTGAAATCTTTCTCCGGGTCTTCCGTGGTTACCCGGCATTGCACCGCACAGCCATTGCGGGGAATATTTCCCTGGGTTGGAATGCCAATTCTTTTGCCATGAAGATCATTTTCCATTGCCACCAAAATTTGTGACCGGACGATATCAATACCGGTGATTTGCTCAGTCACGGTGTGCTCGACTTGAATCCGCGGATTCATCTCGATGAAGAACCATTCATTGGTGTCCTGATCCAACAGAAATTCCACCGTTCCCGCGTTGTTATAGCCAACATTATTAGCCAGATCCACTCCCGCTTGGCAAAGTTCATCCACTACCTTGGGATCCAGACCAATGGAGGGAGCCACCTCGACCACTTTTTGATACCTTCTTTGCACAGAACAATCCCGTTCGTGAAGGTGGACAACATTGCCCTTGCGGTCACCGAGAATTTGCACCTCCAAGTGTTTGGCCCGCCCCACATATCGTTCAAGAAAAACCGAGGCGTTGCCAAAAGCTCTTTCGGCTTCACCCTGTGCTTCTTCAAGCATGGGTTTTAGATCCTCTTCCTTGTGCACAACCCGCATCCCCCGGCCTCCTCCTCCAAAAGCAGCCTTAATGATAAGAGGAAAGCCAATTTTGCGGCCCCATTTCAAGGCCTCTGCAGGTTTGGAAACTGGATTTGGCGTGGCAGGTAAGGTGGGGACGCCGGCTTGGTCCGCTGCTTTTTTCGCAGCAACCTTGTCTCCCATTCTCTCCAAAAGCTCGGGAGATGGCCCGATGAAAGTAATCCCTGCATTTTCACAGGCACGGGCAAAATCTGCATTCTCGGAAAGGAAACCGTAGCCTGGGTGGATCATATCCACTTTCTTTTCCTTCGCCAAAGAAATGATAGATTCTATGTCCAGGTATGCCGCAACCGGGCCTTTTCCTTTTCCGATCAAATAAGCCTCATCAGCTTTAAAGCGATGAACCCCAAAACGGTCTTCCTCTGCATAAATTGCAACTGTCCGAAGATTTAATTCAGAAGCTGAACGAAAAATACGCACAGCAATTTCGCTTCGATTCGCAACAAGTAATTTCTTCATAATATGTGGCTGGGTAAAAGTAGAAAGTAAGGTTTTACAAATGCCCACTCGCACTGCAATGTTCAACGAAAAAGGGAACTAGCCACCAATTATCTGCAGGATAGGTTCAAGTTTGATCGCCCACCATTTTTCCACCCATTGATTGGCTCCTCCCAAGAACAAAAGGGCGGCAATCGCCAAATAAGGACCAAAAGGGACTTCTTTACCCCAAGTTACCTGATCCCCCTTTCCACCTGATGCCTTCGTTCTCAATTTCTGGTATATCATCAGCGGTATCAGCAATGCACACCCGATCATGGCACCACCAAAAATGGTAAAAATCGCCCCTTTCCAGCCACAAAAAGCTCCGACACAGCCCAATAATTTCACATCCCCCTCCCCCAAGGCATCACGATCAAAGATTCGATAGGCAAATGCACCAATCCAGTAAAGAACCGACGAGCCGATCAAAAGGCCAAGAGCTGATGTAAATAAGGCATGGATGCGGGCTAAGCCCTCGGTTGTTTCAATAGAATGTAGGGAAGGAAATGAAAAAGAAAGAGCCAAACCAAGCAATGCACCCCCCATACTGAATCGGTCAGGGATCGTCATGGTCTCGAGATCGATGATAATGATTGATATCAGGATAAAGCTAAAAACACAGCCCACGATTGCCATATCCCAAGTATTTGACAACGCCGAGAGACGAAAAAAGTAACCAAACACCAAGGCAGTCATTAATTCTACCCAAAAATATCGCATGGGAATTTTAAATCTGCAGCATCTGGCCTGCCCTCTTTGTGTAAGCCAGGTAATAAGAGGTAGATTACGATACCAGGGAATCCGCTGCTTACATTTTGGACAGCTTGATGGGGGAAGGATAACCGATTGGTCTAAAGGAATACGAAAGGCACAAACATTAATGAAACTGCCAAATAGGGCTCCGATGACAAAGCCCAAAAGGGTCGTTCCATGTGCAGTTCCCAGGAAATCGATCACGATTTAACTCCTCGATACATAGCCGAGACACTGATCCTTTGATCTGTCCAAAGCTCGAGTGCCCTAGCCGCTTGATGTACCAGCATGGACAGCCCGTTGGCATGACTCATTTGAAAATGAGAAGCTCTCGTAAGTAACTGAGTAAGCGGCGGATTGTAAACCATATCATAGACCCTGCAATCCGCGCGAAATTTTCCCAATTCAATCGGACAGGGGTCTTCAGGTTTTAAGCCTAATGCGGTTGCATTGATCACAACCAGTTCTTTGACCTCTAAAACCTCATGAGGTAAATCATGTAACTGAAAAGATTGAATTCTATCGCTGCCAAAAGCCTGAGCTAACACTTCAACGACCTGCTGTAAGCGACCTGGAGAACGATTGGTAATCCATAACTTTTGACATTTGCTTCGTAAACACTGGGCGGCGGCCGCTCGGGCTGCCCCCCCCGCCCCCACAATCAGTACTTGGGCATTCTCAAGGGTGACAGAAAGAGACTCCTTGAGCCCAGCTTCCAGCCCGTAGCCATCGGTATTAGATCCATGCCATCCATCTTCTTTCCAAACCAGGGTATTGACCGCTCCCATGAGATCTGCGTCCTCATCGATAGAGCTCAATAGGGGAAGCACCTCCACCTTATGAGGAATGGTAAGGTTTAAGCCTTTATACCCGCACTCCCAAAATAGAGGTAATGCTTTGCCCAAATCACTCGCGGCCAATTCCACCTTTCCATAACTCCAATTTTTGTAGTTGGGATCACGGGAAGTTAGCTCTTCGAGGGCGGCATTGTGGAGCTGGGGACTCAGTGAATGCCCGATGGGAAAACCCAGGACCGCCAAGCCCACATTTCCATCCGGCAATGGTTGGACCTGTTCAAGGGTAAGGGGTGAGTCAAGCATTCGAAGCAAGTCTTTGGACACGTTCAAATTCTTTCACGAACTCATCAAAAAGAGATGATTTCTCGGGGTTTTTAGAAAGTTGAAAATGATAAACCAAGTTCCGGCACCCTCTGCACAAGGTCTCTGCAACCGTAACAGGTAATAAAGCAGAGCCTGAGTCCTCGATCGAAGAATGTTCCAAGAAATTTTCCATTTGTTCGAGCTCTAAGATTTTCCCACCTGACCAGGCATCAATGTAAAAAGGTCTTTCCTCCGCGAAACATCCGACCATGAAACGCCCAGGCAAACCAATAGGGTCAAGCTCAAGACCTATACGGCGGGCAATAAGCAGGTATAAAACCGAAAGCGTGATCGGCAATCCCTGCCGACGGTCCAGCACCCGATGTAAAAAACTATTCTCGGGGTTTTCAAAGTTTTTCCCTGAACCCCGAAAACCATATTCATGAAATAAAACCCGGTTTAAAACCGAACATGTCTGTCTGGGACTAAGGGGAGGAGCAACCAGCTCCCGTACCCGGTCTGCCAACTTGTCCATAAACAGAGTGGCCGAGGTGGCTTGAAAATCGGGATAAACCGTGCGGTCCAACAAGAACCAACCTGTCTCCAACTCGTATCGTTGTGAACGAATGAATTCCAAAAAATCACCAATTACATCTGCCCAGCCCAATGACTTATTAATCTCTTGGGCATGCTTTGCCAAAAGAGGATCACGCCCGTCGAGAATTTCCTGAAGAAAAGCTTTTCCCTCATCAGGAAAATTTTTTAACTGCTGAACAACCGCATCTCGGACCACAGGGGTCTCATCATCAATCAAAGTCTTGATCGACTGGAAACTTGGGTTGCTGGAATTGCTCATATATTTTTATATACCCTTGGTTTTAGCCAAGGGGCAAGGAATCTTATTCCAAAACAAAAATTAACGGCTACCGAACAATGCAGATCCTACGCGCACCATGGTGCTTCCTGCCGCAATAGCCTCTTTCATATCCATGCTCATTCCCATGGAAAGTTCATCAAAATTCATAGCAAATTTCCCCTTAAGATCATCCCGCAAAGTTCTTAATTTATCAAAAGCCCTGCTTGCAATCCCAAGATCTTCGGGCGCGTAGGGTGCAATCGTCATAAAGCCATTGACCACTACGTTTTCCAGACCCAGGGCAAAATCAACCAAAGCTTCGGTTTCCTCTAACGAACAGCCATACTTTGCCGGATCTTCCCCGGCATTCACCTGGATAAGAATCGATGTCTTTACATCCTTTTGACAGGAAAGGTCGTTTAGTTTCTGCAAGAGCTTGGGGCTGTCCACCGTTTGAACCCTTGTGAATTCGCCTACGACAAGCTTGGCTTTATTTGTCTGCAGGTGACCAATTAATTCCCAATCAACATTCGAGATTTTATTTTTTTTCTCCAAAGCTTCCTGCACACGGTTTTCCCCAACTCGTAAAATTCCAGCTCTTTTACAATAATCAACTACCCCTGCAGGCCAGTTTTTGGTGACAGGCAACAAGGTGACATCATCGGGCTTACGCCCGCATATTCTGCATGACTCAGCCATTTGATCCTGGACTCTTTGCAAGTTAATCAGAAATTTTTCTTCCGTTATCATTAGTTAGCGAGATATATTGAATTTGCCTATGATAAGCTGAGGTTATAATAAATAATTATGCACATCCAAAACTTTAAGACATTTTGCGACTTAGTTGAAACAAAAAGCTTCTCTAAATCAGCCAGGCTAAATGAGGTCACTCAATCTGCTGTTAGTCAACAACTTAAAGCGATGGAATTGCACTACGACATGCTCATCATTGATCGTAACCAAAAAAAGTTTCGCCTCACACCCCAGGGTACGGCCCTTTATTCCACATTCAAGCAAATATTATCACTCTACGAAAAACTGCACTGCGAAATTCAGGAAATGAGGAATATCGTGAGCGGTACCATCCAGATCTCCACCGTAAACAGCATCGGGCTCCACGAGCTTCCACCCTACCTTAAAAAATTTATCAAGGAATTCCCATCGGTTAATGCCCGGGTTGAGTACCGAAGGGCTAACCTAGTATACGAAGATGTTTTGCACGGATCGGCTGATGTCGGGCTCGTGGCCTTCCCTTCTCCCCACAAAGAGTTGGTGATCGAACCTTTTTCCAATGACGAGCTAATTGTGGCGATGAGTCCGGAGAACAAACTTGCCCAAAAGAAAATCCTTTCCATCGATCACCTCAATGGGGTTGATTTAGTAGCTTTTGAAAAAGATATTCCCACCCGCAAGGCCACCGATGAGATCCTGGCCAATGCCGATGTCGAAGTATCCGTAACGATGGAATTTGACAACGTTGAGACGGTGAAAAGGGCTCTTGAGATTAACGCGGGCTTAGCCATCCTGCCGGCAAGTACGGTTAAAAATGAAGTGGAGAGAAATCAACTCGTTACCTTCAAGCTTGAAGGAGGCATCCATAACCGTCCCCTGGCTGTCATCTACAAAAAGAATCGGGTGATCACACCGGCCCTACGCTCCTTTGTGGATCTAATGAAAAATGAAACAACTTCCGACAATTAACCTTAGGCAACCTTTACATTTTTTGCGTTTTTTTGGTTAAACTAGCAGTGAAGCTACCGATAATTACCTTACTGCTTATCTTTACTGGAATTTTTACCGAATCAGCCGAATACCAAACCTGAAGGATTCCATCAGGGCTTTTTTTAAAAACCCCACTAAGGTTTTTCATTTCAGGAAGTGTGCCAATTGCATAAAAATTTCCCGCCGGTACTTTAATTTTTTCACGCTTACTTGTCTTGACGACGATGTGCTGGATTTTTTTCCCGTCGCAGGTGGGAAGAGAGCGGGTTGCCCCGGAACTTAATTTTCCGATCCGAAAAGAATAGGCAACGCTAAGGGGATCAAACACTTTATTGGGTATATCTAAGTACAACTTATCTTTTCCCTTCTCTTGGTAAGATGCCTTATTTTTTTGATAATCAAATTCCACCAGAATGTCCTTTTGGGTACGACCTTCCTGTTGTTTTTTCCGATAACTAATAGATCGGCTAAAATCGGAGGAAACAACCGATTCTATCTCGGTTCGTACCCGGTAAATCTTATCGGCAAAGGAATTGGTTCGTACACGGAAAGACACATGATAAAAACTCTCATCTCCCACGGTCTTCATAGGTAAGACCTCTAAAATCGCTGAACCCACCGGGAAAAAGCCCCATTTTAATTTATACTCTAGTTTTTCCCCAGGCTTAAACGGGATATCATTTCCTAAAAGAGAGCTGGTGAGGATAATGACCAAGCCAAAAAGCGGGGCCAATCGTGAAATTCTATAAATTAGGTTCAGGGTGTGACGGGAATAGCCTTCAATTTCCATATATCCTCGGCGTATTCAGAAATAGTCCGATCAGAAGAGAACTTACCGGAGCCTGCGACATTTCGGATTGCCATTTGAGCCCAACATCTTGGGTCTTGAAATGCTTGACCTACCTTTTCTTGGGCATCTATGTAAGCTCGATAGTCAGCCAACACACAAAATGGATCCCCCCACTCCAGTAAGCTTTTGGGCAGATCTTCCAACAAGTTCCCCTCCTGAGGAGAAAAGTAATCGGAGGAAAGCCAATCCAGGACCGCTTTCAATTCAGGATCCTTTTCATAGTAAGCATGCGGGTTGTAACCGTTTGCCTTGAGGTTGTTAATACCCTCCACTGTCTCCCCAAAAATAAAAATATTCTCATCCCCCACTTCTTCTAAGATTTCCACATTGGCTCCGTCCAATGTGCCAATAGTCAGGGCTCCATTGAGAGCAAACTTCATATTGCCTGTCCCCGAAGCTTCCTTACCTGCAGTGGAGATTTGTTCCGATAGATCGGAAGCTGGAATAATTCTCTCCGCGGACGACACCCCATAATTTGGCCAGTATGCCACTTTGAGCTTACCTCCGATTCTATCGTCGTGATTAATCCTTTCCGCCACTAAGTTAATGGCATGGATGATAACTTTGGCAAGATGGTACCCGGGGGCAGCTTTGGCTCCGAAGATAAAAACTCGGGGCGAAATATTCATGTCGGGGTTATGAAGTAACCTGCGATAAAGAGTGAGGATATGTAACAAATTAAGATGCTGCCTCTTGTATTCATGCAAGCGTTTGATCTGAGAATCAAACATGGCATCCGGGTCGATGGTTAAATTCATCTTTTGAGAGACAAGATTAGAAAGTGTTACTTTATTCCGCCTTTTAATCGCGAGAAATTGATCCTGAAAAGTTTCATTTTCAGCGAAGGCCTCCAAGCCCCTTAATAAGCTCAAATCCTTGACCCAACCGGTGCCAATGGTGTCATTGATCAAATCAGCTAGCTCGGGGTTGCAGCCCAGAAGCCAACGGCGGGGAGTGATGCCATTGGTTTTGTTATTAAAGCGAGTGGGATAAAGCTCTGCAAAATCTGAAAGCAGGTTTTCTTTCAGCAACTGGGTGTGTAGGGCCGCAACTCCATTGACCGAGTGACTCCCGACCACAGATAAATGAGCCATGTGGACCAAGCCATCGGCAACAATCGACATATGATTAATTTTGGACCCATCTTGGGGCCAGCGACTTTCCAGCTCATCCTTGATAAATCTCCGGTTTATTTCACGAACAATTTGGAGGTGCCTTGGTAGTACCTTTTCAAACAAGCCCTCACTCCAGGTCTCCAATGCCTCAGGAAGCAAGGTATGGTTGGTGTAGGCAAAAGTGGACTGAACAATTTTCCAGGCATTATCCCACTCCATCTTTTCCTCATCCACAAAAATTCTCATGAGTTCAAGAATGGCGACTGCAGGGTGGGTGTCATTGAGCTGAACCACCACCTTCTCCGGAAATTTTCCCCAGTCTTGATGGCATCGTTGAAAGCGGGCGATCATGTCCTGAATCGAGCAAGCGACAAAGAAATATTGCTGGACTAAGCGTAACTCTTTTCCGTTCTCAGTTTCATCATTTGGATAAAGGACCTTGGAAATACTTTCTCCCATGGCTTTTTCCCGCACGGCTTCCACATAACCGCCCTGGTTAAAAACCTGTAAGTCTAATTCCTCCGAAGCCCGGGCCTCCCACAATCTCAGAAAATTGACTGTCTCTGCCCCATACCCAACGATCGCCAAGTCGTAGGGAACGCCTTCCACATACTTCGTATTCACCCACTTAGGATTATAATCCCCCCGGTCATCATATGCATGCTCGACATGGCCATACAACTGAACACGTTGAGCGTATTGAGGCCGCACAATAGCCCATGGGTTTCCATATTTCAGCCAATCATCAGGATGCTCCACTTGCCTGCCCTTTTCAAACTCCTGGCGAAAAAGCCCAAACTGATAATAAATACCATAGCCAATGGCGGGTAAATCCATGGTCGCCATTGAATCAAGAAAGCAGGCAGCTAAACGACCAAGACCTCCATTACCAAGCCCCATATCATGCTCCTCTTCGCTCAGTAAATTGAGCTCAAAGCCAAGTCCAGCAAGGGCTTTTTCTGTAGCTTTAAAAAGACCCAAATTACAAAGGTTGGAGTTGAGAAGCCTGCCCATTAAATATTCCAGGCTCAGGTAATAAACTCGACGGGCATCTTCGCGGTTATGGGTTGCCTGGGTCTCGATGAATCGATCCACCACTTTTTCTCGAACGGCAAGGCAAGTTGCCATCCAAATTTCTCTTTTAGTCGCGTTGTCCAAATGTCTCGCCAAAGTGAGCCGAAGTTGGCGTTCAATGGCTTCCTTCATTTCCTTGACCTGGGAATCAGGAATGAGTGAATCGTTAGCTTGCTTAGAGGATTTTTCGGCGACCGTAGTCATGATAAATTAGATGATAAAGTAGTTAATTTAAGATGTTTACAATGTGCATTCTCGGGAAGAACGCGACTAATAATGAAGGATTAGGTCAAACTAATCGGTCTTAAACCGATGGATCGTCGTGTGCGAGTAAGTTTGCCCAGGTAATAAAACACAACTTTTCCACCCTTTTTCTCCCTGATGATTGGGGCTATCTGGGTATACTTGGGTTTCCAGGCAGATTCCGGAACGAAAAGGATAAGGTTTGCCACCATGCCCTACCATGCCGTCCAGGTAATTCCCGGTATAAACTTGCACACCGGGTTGGTCCGTTAGAATTTCTAAAACCCGCCCGGAATCTGGGTCACGTAACCGGGCAGCCAGTGATAAACCCTTATTGTTTTGCGGAACAACCCAAGTATGATCATACCCCTTCCCGTAGGAAAGCTGGGTGTTTTTTGACTCAATCCGTGCCCCAATCAGGGTAGGTTTTCTAAAATCAAAAGGGGTTCCCCCGACTTTGGAGATTTCGGTTGGTATATTTGTGTCGTCCGTGGATATGAAACGGTTACCAGGTAAGGTTAATTCATGCCCCAAAATGTCTCCATTTCCTTCCCCCCTTAAGTTAAAATAAGTGTGGTTGGTGAGGTTGATAACCGTCGCTTGGTCTGTCTTCGCTTCATACTCGACCTTGAACTCATTGTCATTGGATAAAGTGTAGGTAACTTTACAGTCGAGGTTTCCGGGATAGCCCTCCTCTCCATGGGGACTCTTTCTGGTTAAAGTAATGCCGGTTCCTACATCCAAAACTTTGACTTTCCATACATATTTATCGAAGCCTTTATTTCCTCCATGCAGGTGATTAGGACCATTATTTGTGACCAGGTTAAACTTTTTCCCGTTGAGGGAAAACTTACCCTTGGCTATACGGTTTGCGTAACGACCAGTAATGCAGCCAAAATAAGGGCTTTTTTCCTCATAATCTTTGATATTGGAAAACCCAAGGCTGACATTGGCAAAATCACCATTTCGGTCAGGAGCATAGATATCTTTTACCGTGCCCCCATAATCAAGTACACTCACATACATCCCATTGGCATTGGAAATTATGTATAGGTTTACCTGGGTACCATCAGATAGAGTACCAAACTTAATTTTAGACACGCTCATTGGCTTTGGGGATTTAGCGGGAGCTGATTCTTGGCCAAAGGCTTCTTTGGTTTTTTGGTAAGCTTTTTGGCTGCTTTGTTTAAAATAATTTGCACTTTTCGAAAATGTATCTTTGGATTTCTGCGAAATTTCAGAAAGACTACAACTTAGATTTAAGAGTGAAAAAGAAAAGATCGCCAAAGCAGCTAGGTAAAATTTCATAGGATCTTTCCTCACAAAATTATTTATTAATTGGAAGAAAAAACTTACAAATTCCTTTGGAAACGATTTTCGATCTCTCTCTTTGGAATTTCATAGAAAGTGGGTTTCCCTTTGGGGCAATTAAAGGGGTTTCTACACTGAAGGAGAGTCTCCGCCAGCCTAATGACTTCATCATCTGAAAAAACCTTTTGGTATGTATTCTCACTTGTGGCCTTTTGTACGAGCGCTTCTTTGGCAAATTTCTCCGGATTCATCCCTCCCCCACTTTCCCTGGCAATTTCTAAAAAGTCCCGTAAGAAACCAATCGCTTCTTCTGGGTCCACCCATTGGGGGCAGCCTTCCAGTCGATAAAAATTTCGGCCGAATTCTTCCAACCCAAAACCAACGAGTCTTAACGCCTCCAGGTTTTCCATTAAATTCTTTTGGTCAATCCCATCCAGCTCCAAGGACTCGGGAAACAGAAGAGATTGGGAATCCGTATGCTTGGAATCCTGAAAGGCATCCTCCAGCTGCTCATACCGTACCCTTTCATAGGCAGCCCGGGCATGAAAGTGAATAACTCCATCAATGGAGGCAAACACGGCCAAGTCCCCATGAGGCTGGTCAAGGAAACGCCAAATGGTACGGCTTGAGTCTCGAGCTCCCACTTTCTTTCGATTCCCCTCCTCCTTTGTATTATGAGGATTTTGGTTTCCATTAGGAGCTAATGTACTCTCTATTTTTACAGATAGAGGTTTTGTCTCAAGGTTGATAAATCTTGAGCTCTGAGGATTCGCTTCTTTTCCATAGACTGCCTGGGCCGCTGGATCTATCTGCGGCACCATGCGACCGGAGTCAGGATCTTGCTCTCTTCGAATTTCCGGAGCGGCTATATTGTGATGGGAAGAAAGTTCCCGGTTCTTGGCCAATAAACTCTCGATTAAAAAAGAGCGGACCTTGGGTTCTTCACGAAATCGAATTTCTCTTTTGGCCGGATGCACATTGACATCCACCAATTCCGGATCAATCGAAAGAAATAGAATTGCGGGGGGAAATCGTCCCTTCGGTGCATAGGTATGATAGGCTTCCAAAACCGCATAGGTCATGGTTTTGCTCTCTATCGGCCTTCGGTTGACAAAAAATATCATTTCTTTCCTCGTACTCCGGCTTTGCCCCGGGTTGCCCACCAGTCCATCTAAGCTCATGTGATCCTTCGTGCAGGCAATGGGAGATAGTATATCCGCTAAGCCTTTTCCAAATATTTCCCGTACCCTTTGCTTACTATCCTTACAGGCAGGGGAACGAAAAATTGTTCGGCCACTTTCGAGAAGTGAAAATTCGACCTGCGGATGAGCCAGTGCATACAACTTGGCCAAGTGTATAATATGAGTTGATTCCGTAGCCTCCGTTTTAAGAAATTTTCGCCTGCCTGGAACGGAATTAAAAAGATGAGAAACTTCAATCCTTGTACCCACCGGCATTCCACAGTCTTTTACATGAATCATTTTCCCCCCATTCATGAAAATTTCACTGCCCTCTTGTGCTTTTTCGGTACGGGTTCTTAAAAGAAAGCGACTGACGCTGGAAATGGAAGGCAGGGCTTCCCCCCGAAATCCAAAAGTTTGCACTTCATTTAAATCAGATGCTTTTCGAATTTTACTGGTGGCATGCCGTTCTAAGCTAAGCAATGCCTGGTCGGGCTTCATGCCACTGCCATTATCCTCAACCCGCAAGTAGGACTTTCCTCCGTTTCGAAATTCAATTTCGATTTTTTGGGCACCAGCATCAATACTGTTTTCAATAAGCTCCTTGGCTACAGCCGCAGGTCTTTCCACCACCTCACCCGCTGCAATTTGATTTGCAACTCGATCAGTTAGAATCCGAATTTCCCGCATACATATTTCGTAAAGCGAGGCATCCACCTCGACAACGGGAAAATATTCCCCATTGTTCTAGGGTTTGGGAATAAAGTCGAAAAGCCGCCTATCATATTTACCATGCCAAACAAATTACAAACCGAGAAAAGTCCATACCTGCTTCAACACTCGAAACAAGAAATCGAGTGGATGACTTGGGGCCCGGAAGCCCTTGAAAAAGCATCTCAAGAAAATAAACCTCTTCTGATTTCAATTGGTTACTCTGCCTGTCATTGGTGTCAGACCATGTCCCGTCAAAACTTTGAGGATAACTACATTTCAACTCTCATGAACCGGCACTTTGTATGTGTACTCGTAGACCGGGAGGAAAGGCCAGACCTTGATCAATTTTACATGGAAGCCATCCGAATGTTTAACCAGTCAGCCGGTTGGCCTCTCCATGCTTTTTGCCTGCCCACTGGTGAACCTTTTTGGGGAGGTACCTTTTTTCCTAAAGAAGATATTGGGCAAGAAATTGCTCCATGGCCTCAGGTTTTGATTCGTATATCAGAACATTTTCGCACTCACCCGGAGGAGCTTGTGGAAAACGCAAAGAATGTAATGAAGAACCTTTTACATACGAATCATCCGGAGTTTTCCAGTTCAGACTCATGGAGCCCAAGCCTTCTCATCGATGCCATAGATAAAATCTGCGACCTTCACGATGAAAAATATGGGGGATTCACTCCAGCCCCCAAGTTTCCCCCATCCATGAAAATTGATTTCTTAGTAGCTGCCATGGAATCAGATTATGTGAAACAAAATTCCATCATCTCCGAAAAAATAAATCGCTGTATTGTGACCACCTTGGACAACATGGTAAATGGTGGTATTTTTGACCAGGTAGAAGGAGGTTTTTTCCGTTACAGTGTCGATGCTAAATGGGCGGTCCCTCATTTTGAGAAAATGATGCTGGAAAACTCGCTCCTGCTAGCCACC